>USDZ01000115.1 GCA_900553525.1 uncultured Oscillospiraceae bacterium | reverse complement strand
CCCGGCACCCGGCCCGCCGGGGTGTTTACCGCCGGCTGCGCCCAGCGGTATCTGAACATTGAGGGACAGATGGTCGGCAGACGGGTGGTGATCCTGGGTTCGGGAGACATCGGTTTGATTATGGCGAGGCGGCTGGTACTCTCGGGGGCGGAAGTACTGGCTTGTGTCGAGCTTCAGCCTTATTCGGGGGGATTGCAGCGCAACATCACCCAATGCCTGGAGGATTTCGGCATTCCGCTCTATTTGTCCCATACCGTTACCGAAATCCGAGGACGCAAACGGGTGGAGCAGGTGGTGGTTTCGGCGGTGGATGAAAAACGCCGGCCGATTCCGGACAGTGAAATGGTTTTCGACTGTGACACACTTTTGTTGTCAGTAGGGCTGATCCCGGAGAATGAGTTGTCCAGAGGCGCGGGAGTTCCGCTGGATCCGCGCACGAACGGGCCGATAGTGGACGAATCCATGCAGACCGGTTTGCCGGGGGTGTTTGCCTGCGGCAATACGGTGCATGTACATGATCTGGTGGATTTCGTCACTCTTGAAAGTCAAAAAGCGGGGCGTGCCGCCGCAGCCTATGCCGCGGAAGCGACAGCTTCGTCCCCCTCGGCTCCCCTGGAGATATGCGCGGGAGCCGGTGTGACCTATACCGTTCCCCAGCGGGTATTTCCGGCTAAACTTGAGAAGACGACGGAAGTCTTTTTCCGGGTGAACGGCCTGTACGATCACGCTGATATTGTCGTTTTGGACGGCGGCCGAGAGCTTTTTCGCAGGAAGCGGGAGCATTTGGCACCGGGAGAGATGGAGCGTCTGACGGTTCCGGCCGCAAAGATACAATCGGCGGCGGGGCCCTTGACGGTGGCGCTGGATACTGGAGGGGAACACAGATGAAAAAACTGGTTTGCATCGTCTGCCCGAAGGGCTGCCGCCTGACGGTGGAGGAAGGGACGCAAATTCGAGTGACCGGCAATGCCTGCCCGCGGGGCGAGGCCTATGCCCGTCAGGAACTACTTGCGCCGGTGAGGGTATTGACCGCTACAGTGGCATTGGAAGGGGGACTCCATCCCCGCCTGCCGGTTAAGACCAAAGGGGCGATTCCACGGGAACTGGTGCCCGAGGCCGCCGCACTGCTGCGGGGGATTCGGGTGAAATCGCCTGTGAAAAGCGGCCAGGTGATTCTGGCCAATATAGGGGACACCGGGGTGGATGTGGTCGCTACCCGGGACGCCTAAAACGAAACCATCGTAATCAAAAGAAGTCCCTTGGCGGTTGAATCGCCAAGGGACTTCTTTCGATTTTGGGGGATTTATGGGTTACGCGTTATTTTTGTACGCAGCGCCCGCATGGCGTTGAGGATCGCCAAGACCGAGACGCCGACATCCGCAAATACGGCCGCCCACATGGTGGCGACACCGCAAGCGCCGAGAATCAGGACCAGTAGCTTGACGCCCAAAGCAAACACAATATTCTGTTGAACAATTCGTCTGGTTTTCCGCGAAATGCGGATGGCATCGACGATTTTTAAGGGCTTATCGTCCATGAGCACCACGTCCGCGGCTTCAATAGCGGCATCGGAGCCGAGTGCTCCCATGGCAATGCCGATATCGGCTCTGGAGAGAACAGGGGCATCGTTGACGCCATCCCCGACAAAAGCCAAGGTTCCCCGTCCGCTTTTTTCTCTGAGGAGCCGCTCAACGTGCTCCACTTTATCGGCCGGCAGAAGACCGGCATATACCTCGTCAATACCGAGCGTCTTCGCCACATTTTCCCCCACCGAAGGCTGGTCGCCGGTAAGCATCACGGTCTTCCGGACACCCTGAGCTTTCAGAGCGGCGATCGTCTGCACGGCATCGAGTTTGATCTCATCTGCGATGACGATATGGCCGGCATACTCTCCGTCCACCGCGACATGGACGATGGTTCCGGTCCGGTGGCAGTTTCGGTAAGGGATGCCGAGGCGTTCCATCAGCTTGCCGCCTCCGACACCGACGAGCCGGCCGTCCACCCGGGCGGTCACGCCGTAACCGGGAATATCCTCCACGTTGCCGACCCGGCTGGTGTCGATTTCCTTATGATAGGCTTCCCGCAGGGAACGGGAAATCGGATGATCGGAATAGCTTTCGGCCAGAGCCGCCAGTTCGAGCAACCGCTCTTCCGGCAGGACATCCGGATGTACGGCCGTTACGTTGAAGGTGCCTTTTGTCAGGGTACCGGTTTTATCAAATACCACAATCTCTGTCTTGGACAACGCTTCGAGATAGTTGCTGCCTTTGACCAAAATGCCCTGGCGTGAGGCGCCGCCGATTCCGCCGAAGAATCCCAAAGGAATGGAAATGACCAGGGCACAGGGACAGGAGATGACCAGAAAAATCAGCGCCCGTTGGATCCACTCGTGCCACGCCTGGTTCCACAAAAGAGGTGGGAGAACTGCCAGCAGGACGGCGGCAATAACCACGAGAGGCGTGTAGACACGTGCAAACCGGGTGATAAAATTCTCCGCCCGCGCCTTTTTGCTGCTGGAATTTTCCACCAAATCGAGAATTTTGGCCACCGTCGACTCCCCGTAAGGCCTGGTCACTTTCACCCGTAACAAGCCCCCGATGTTGATACAGCCGCTGATGACAGACTCCCCGGGGCCGATTTCACGAGGAAGGGATTCCCCCGTCAGGGCGGCGGTATCCAATGTGGTCCGGCCTTCCAGTACGGTGCCGTCTAAAGGGATGCGTTCGCCCGGCTTGATCACGATGACATCCCCCACGGCAACCTCTTCCGGATCGGCTTGGCGCAGCCCGTCCGGCGTTTCGAGGTTGGCGTGATCGGGACGAATGTCCATCAGGGAAGCGATGGAGGCACGGGATCGTCCTACGGCGTAGCCCTGAAACCATTCGCCCACTTGATAAAACACCATGACCAGAACCGCTTCCGGATATTCTCCGATAAAGAAAGCGCCGATGGTCGCCACGGCCATCAAAAAGTTTTCGTCGAATACCCGCCCGCGCAGGATGTTCCGGACCGCTCTCCACAGCACATCGCCGCCGGCGAGCAGATATGGGATGAGAAACAGCAGCAGCCGAAGATAGCCCTCGACAGGAATCAGAACTGCGGCAAGAAGCAATGCGGCTCCGGCCAGGATCCGGCAGAGGCTTTTCATCTGTTTGCGGCTCATAGAAGTCCTCCCTTTTATAGGACCGTCAGGCCCGGATGGTGCAGTCGGGCTCGATTTTGCGGCATACGGCGACGGCACTGCGGAAAATATCGTCCATACGGGCGTCCTCGGCTTCGATTGTCAGCTTCTGTGTCATAAAACTCACGGAGGCATGTTGTACACCGTCGAGCTTCCGAATCGCGTTTTCCATTTTTGCCGCGCAGTTGGCGCAGTCCAGCCCGTCGAGTTTCCACGATTTTTTCATATACAACTCATCCTTTCAATTTGATGGGAAATTATTCTGCCACGTGTTCCATGCCCTGCCCGAGAATGGTCCGTACATGCCCGTCCGCCAGGGAATAGAAAACGGTTTTACCCTCCCGGCGGTATTTGACCAGTTTACTTTGCTTGAGGGCGCGGAGCTGATGGGAGATGGCCGATTGGGTCATATGGAGAAGCTGAGCGATGTCGTACACACACATTTCGCTTTCGAAAAGGACATATAAAATTTTAATCCGGGTGGAGTCCCCGAAAATTTTAAACAATTCAGCCAGATCGTATAAGATCTCTTCATCCGGCATATCCCGATTGACCTTTTCCACCAGATCCTCGTGTGCGTGGATGAATTCTCCGCGCTCGGGCATACTGTTGGCGGTGATCTCCTCCGTGAAATTTGGCAGGGGTTCCCGTTCGTCCATAATATCACATCCGTTCATATGAATTATTGTTCATATATTATTATATGCAGCGTTTTCTATTTGTCAAGGGATTTTGAGAAATTTATAAAAACGCGTTCCCTTTTCCTGTTTTTAGCCCATATATTCGGCGAATATGGATAGACGGACTTGTCGATGCGGCCGGAAGAGACTATAATGACAAACGAAGGGGGGAGAAACGGTATGGAATTTGTCTTGCGGGCATGGCGGCGGGAGGACATCCCCGTGATCGCCCGGTATGCGAACAATCCCCATGTTGCGGAAAATCTGCGGGACGTATTTCCGTTTCCTTATACCGAGGCGGATGCCGCGGCCTATATTCTGGATTGCATGGCAACAGGAGAGAACGGGTCTCTGAAAAGGGCGATTGACATTGATGGAGAGGCGGTCGGCAGTATTACGGTCACATCTGGGGCCGATGTGTATCGGAAGAGTGCTGAGGTAGGATACTGGCTGGCCGAACCGTTTTGGGGTCAAGGCATTATGAGTGAGGCCATCCGGCGGATCAGTGAGGAGGCATTTCGCCGATTTGATCTGGTCCGGCTGTATGCGGAACCCTTTGCCACGAATACAGGCTCCCGCAGGGCCCTGGAAAAGGCGGGTTTTGTATTAGAGGGAATTCTTCGGAGCAGCGTATATAAAAATGGGCGGCTTCTTGATTCCTGCGTTTATGCAAGGCTGCGAAGCTGGAACGAAAACACACAAACTAAGTAAATGAGCCTGCGGCTCATATGCCAATATGTTCCAAATATGCAAAAACCGAAAAGCCGCTTGCAGGCCATGAAGTTCGGCCCGCAAGCGGCTTTTCGGAAGATACCGCCAAATGGAGCTTTTAGCCTCCCCTTATGCAGTATCCTTTTCTATCGTTAGGATCCGCTTTTCCAGGTGGTAAAAAAGATCGGGGCGAAAGAAGGGGTATCCCGCATCGAGATATAATCGTTTTGCGCCACGATCAGATGGTCGATCAGTTGAATTTCCACCAGGCTGAGGCAACGGCAGAGATGGCGGGTGGTTTCGAGATCCTCCCGGGAAGGCAGTGCGTGTCCGTGTGGATGGTTGTGGGCGATTACAACCGCTGTGGCGTTGTATTTGAGAGCCTCGGCCAGTATCAGACGGGTATGGATCTCGGCGGCGTTGACGCTCCCTTCAAATACGGTGGAACAATGCAGAACCTTACCCCGATTGTCTAGGCAAAGCAGCATCACCGCCTCGTTTTTCAGCCCGAAAAAACGTGGAAGCAGATAATTACCGAAATCCTGTGTGCTGGTCAGCACGACGCCGTCTTCATATTTATCCTGATAATACCGCCAAAACAGCTTGCCGCAGAAGCACAGGAGCATGGCCGTGTGGGGTGTAACCCCCTCCACACGGCACAGCTCCTCGTATTCAGCCTCAAGTACGCCGGACAGGCTTCCGAAGGTGTCCATCAGACGGTGGGCCAGGGGATTCGTGTCCTTGCGGGGAATGCTGTAATAAAGCAGCATCTCAAGCAATTGGTGGGCGTTGAATCCGTCCAGACCCGACTGAAGAAATTGCTCTTTAAAGCGCTGACGGTGTCCGTCGTGGACGTTGTCACCCATGTGGAGTCCCTCCTATGCCCGGTTATGGTTTCATGACTTCCGGCTGCCGGGTTTGTAGGGGGCCGGAGCGCCCGCTTTGCACAGAGGGCATTCGCCGGGTTCCCAGGATTCGACTTCCATCGATACGACGGAATGGAACGGCACGCCGAAATCGATCCGGCCGCCAGTGCGGTCCACGATCGAGCCGACCCCGACGATCACGCCGCCTGCCTGCCGGACAATCTCCAAC
>USDZ01000114.1 GCA_900553525.1 uncultured Oscillospiraceae bacterium | reverse complement strand
AGGACGCACAGCGTCAAATCGACGAAATCGACGACGCGGAATGGTATGTTTTGGGGCGCGACTCCAACGCCGGATACGTCAGCTTCGACGGGAATGCGGAGAAGGTGGCCGCCATCGCCCAAGTCTTTCCCATCTTTTTCTTCTTGGTGGCGGCACTCGTGGCTCTGACCACCATGACCCGCATGGTGGAAGAAGAACGCACTCAGATTGGCACCTTGAAAGCTCTCGGGTACAGTCGGGGCGCCATCATGCTGAAATACATGCTCTACGCCGGGGTAGCCACGGTATGCGGCTGTATTTTCGGGCTGCTGGTCGGTTTTTGGATTTTCCCCACCGTTATCTGGGGCGCGTATGAGATCATGTACAACCTCCCCCCTCTCGTGATTTCCTTCAACATGAAATACGCAACGCTGTCGGCAGCGGCGGCAATCCTGTGCACCATGTTTGCCACTTGGTCGGCCTGTGCCAGCACCTTGCGTGAAAATCCTGCCCGCCTGATGCTGCCGAAAGCTCCCAAAGCGGGGAAACGGGTCTTCCTGGAGCGAATCCCGCTGATCTGGAATCATCTGACTTTCACCCACAAGGTGACGGCCCGCAATCTCATCCGCTACAAAAAGCGTTTCTTTATGACGGTAATCGGTATCGCAGGCTGTACGGCCCTGTTACTGACCGGGTTTGGACTCCGGGACTCCATTTCAGATATCGTGGGCAAACAGTTCCGCGAGATCGCCCGTTACAACCTGATGGCAGGGCTCCAATCTCACCGGGATGACGAGGCCCTGCGCGAGTCTCTCGACTCGGCCACATCCGACTATATCTATGCACAACAGACAAGTGTGGACGCGACGGGGGACGGCAGCACCTTATCCGCTTATCTGTATGTACCGGAAGAAGCCGGACGGCTTGAGGAGTTTATTACTCTGCGCGAGCGTAAAAGCGGCACAGCCGTGCCTTTCACCGAAGAGGGTGTCCTCCTGACCGAGAAGCTCGCGTCAAAGCTCGGTGTCAAAACAGGAGACGCGCTCACTCTCAAAGACGGCGACGGTCGGACGGCGCAGGTGACCGTCAGCGGCATCACCGAGAACTATGTTTACAATTATATATATATGGCTCCGTCCCTTTATCACTCTGTTTTTGGCTCTGATCCAGATTACAATCTTGTGGTTGCCAAGGTGACGGATGATTCGGAAGCCAATCGGAATACGATCGCCACCAAACTGCTGGAAGTAGACGGGGTAGCGTCCGTCTCCTTTACCACCGATATCAGCCGTTCCTTTGACGATATTGTAAAAAATATTGATTATATCGTTATCGTGTTGATCGTGTCGGCCGGGCTGCTTGCGTTTGTGGTTCTCTACAATCTGACCAATATCAATATCACCGAACGACAGAAAGAGATCGCGACGATCAAAGTACTGGGTTTTTACGACCGGGAAGTCAATGCCTACATTTTCCGGGAAACCGGCATACTCAGCGTTATCGGAACCGGTGTTGGGCTCGTCCTCGGTATCTTCCTCCACGCATTCGTGGTGCGTACCGCCGAAGTGGACATCGTGATGTTCGGCCGCGATATCTACGCCATGAGCTACCTTCTCGCCGCGGTTCTCACCCTCGCCTTCTCCGTCTTGGTGGATGTGGTCATGGCCCGTAAGCTGCGCAAAATCGATATGGTGGAGTCGATGAAAGCTGGGGAATGACTGTTCCTTTGGCGATTGAAATTCGTGTCTCATAAAACTCTCCCTTTCCGGAAATTTCCGGAAAGGGAGAGTTTGTTTTACATCGATAGTATGCCGGCGGCCGCTCTATGCGGAACATGCCGCGCGTTACTTTTGAAGAGACGCTTTAGCATCACAAAAAATACAGCAAAAGGCGTTTGACAAAATATATCTTTCGCTATATAATAAAAATCTATACATAAATATTATAAATGTTAAATTTAACCTATTATATTATAACATATTCCAACTTCGTTGTCAACCATATTTTTATAGGAGGATTTAAATGAACCATCCCCTTTTCTCACTGCTTGTTCCCAGCCAAAAAGAGGAAGCCCTGCAGTTGGCGTCGCTTTGCGAAATCGTTTCCTCAAACGGGCTTTCTATGACACCAGAAGAAGCACAACAGCTTCTGCAGACACAAAGGCAGGTACTTCTCGACACAGGGCGGGTGGAAATCGGCTGCATCACCCTCCAAAAATTGGCTGCCTCTTTTGCCGCCTCCCCCTATGCACAGCCGGAGGATTTCGCTTCCTTGCTGGGAGATCTGACCGGCTGGTTTTATCATTTTAAAAACGCCGCTCCGGAACCTATCTCCGACGACGAGTTGATCGATTGGATGCGATATGCCTTTGACCATCGCTGTATGGGGCAGCCGGATTTGCTGGAGCGGGAATGGGATCGCCGTCTCGGCCGTGCCGATGACGACTACTCCGCGCTCCCAGACTGGTTCGATACATAAAGGGGAGCGGCATTCATCTATCCGGCGCCCGTCCTTTTCCATGATACATGCACAAACTTCGGATCGAAAAGGAGTGGAATTCATGGAACTTCTCAGCTTCCATCCGGCAATGGACAACTTTTCCCAAGAGGCGTTCGCCGCCCTTCTCAGCCGTCAACTCCTGCGCTACACCCGATTTCAGAGCAGTTCCGTCCGGATCCAAACCGCCGAACAGATTGCCCGTTCCATCCTATATGCCCTAGCCGCACTACGTGAAAAAAAAGTCGTGGATACCTCCATGGATCTGGACGCAGTTTATCCCTGTGCCCTTGCATATCTGCGCGGGCAGTTGCGGCGGTGCCGATTTTTATACGCGGCCGTCAAGGCCAGTCGTTTGCCTACCTCCCTCCTCTCCTATAATTCACTCATCGACCAAGACATTCCGACATTTCTGCGGAACTATGACCCGGAATTTCACGCCGCCGAGGATATTTCGTTCTCTCTATATCCGCTGTGTGGCTTCCCATCGGCGGGCACTGGCGTTCTGTTCGTCCGGGAGTATCTCACCCACTTGTTTGAGGAAAACCGCGCCTGTGCTGGCATACCGGCTTTTGTCATCCGTTCCGCCCTGGAGAAGATAGGCAGGCAGTTAGGTCAGCCGCCGCGTGAGTTGACCGTCAATTTGTCTGAAATCCTGCTTTTTGAGTCGACCACTTTCTTGCTTTAGCATCTAAAAATGTCTTGACTTCTCTTCCCCGCCGGGTGTATAATATCCGCAATCTTTACATTCGGAATCTGTTTAGGGTTCCACAGCAATAGGAAAGGGGGCGTTCGCCATGATGTCCGGCGCCGCAGCCATGGTCAAATGCCTGGAGTTAGAGGGTGTCCGCATCCTGTTCGGTTATCCCGGCGCGGCGATCTGCCCGTTTTATGATGCGCTTGTCGGCAGTTCCCTCCACCATGTTTTGGTGCGCACCGAACAAAACGCCGCTCATGCCGCATCGGGCTATGCGCGGATTTCCGGCAAAGTCGGTGTTTGCGTAGCTACCTCCGGCCCAGGTGCTACCAACCTGCTCACCGGCATCGCCTCGGCTTATATGGATTCGATCCCTCTGGTGGTCATCACCGGACAGGTGCGCAGCGATTTGCTGGGCCGGGATGTGTTCCAGGAGGCCGATATCACCGGCGCGGCCGAGCCATTCACCAAACACAGTTATATTGTCAAGAGGGCAGCCGAGCTGCCCCGGATTTTCAAGGAAGCGTTTCACATCGCCTCCACCGGGCGGCCCGGTCCTGTCCTCATCGACGTCCCCATCGATATGCAGCAAAAAAGCATCGGGGATTTTGACTACAGCCGTCCGGTCGATATCATCGGCTATAAACCCCGCACCCAGGGGCACTCCTTACAAATTCGCAAGGCGGCCGAGGCACTCGGAGCCTGTAAACGCCCGATACTCTGTGCAGGCGGCGGCGTCTTTTCCGCCGGCGCCCAAGGAATATTGCGCACTTTGGTCGAGCAGGTAAATCTGCCCACCGTCTCCACCATGATGGGCATCGGCGCTCTGCCGACGGCCCATCCGCTGAATCTTGGTATGCTCGGTTCTCACGGTTGTGCCCCGGCCAATAAGGCGGTACGGGACGCCGACCTCGTCATCATGGCAGGAGCTCGGGTCGGGGACCGCGCGGTTGCCGCTCCTGGTCAGATTGCCACCCGGGCCAAAGTCATTCATATCGACATCGATCCGGCAGAGATCGGCAAAAACTTGCCGGTACATATCCCCATTGTTGGTGACCTTCGCCAGGTGCTTACGGAACTCGTCCGCCATACCGCCGGAGTCAAGGCGCCCGATGACTGGGTCAAAACCGTTGTCGAGCGGCGACAGCGGTATGCCGCGAAGCCCATTCCCCCGGTGGAGGGATATGTGGAACCCAAAACCTTTATGCGCACTCTGTCCGGCCGAATGCAGGCCAACGGCATCCTGTGCGCGGACGTAGGACAAAACCAAATATGGTCCGCGAACCATTTTGCGGTCCGGGAGGGGCGTTTCCTGACTTCCGGCGGCATGGGGACCATGGGATACTCAATCCCCTGCGCTTTAGGCGCCAAAATCGCTCGCCCGGATCTCCAGGTCTGCGCAACTTGTGGAGATGGCTCCTTCCAGATGAGCCTGATGGAGTTGGCCACCATCTGTCAGGAGGGAATGGGCGTTAAAATTGTTGTGATGCGCAACTCCCGCCTGGGGATGGTCCGGGAATTGCAGGACAATCAATACAAAGGGGTGCATAGCGGCGTCGATCTTACCGCCAGCCCCGATTTCGTCAAAATCGCGGAGGCCTATTCCATTCGTGCCCGGGCCGTCTCCTCCAACGAGGAAGCCGAGGCGGCGATAGACGATATGTTTGCCGACGACCGACCCTATCTGCTCGAATGCCGCGTTATGCCTGATTATCCCTCATTGTAACCGGAAGGGGTGGCAACACCGATGAAATATACCATGTCCGTGCTGGTAGAAAACCATCCCGGTACCCTCTCCAAGGTTTCGGGGCTCTTTTCCCGGCGCGGCTTCAATATCGATTCCCTGGCGGTCGGCGTTACCGAAGACCCAACCGTTTCCCGTATGACCATTGTGGTGGATGGGGACGAATACATTGTCGAGCAGTTGGAAAAACAGCTTAACAAACTGATCCCGGTCATCAAGGTTAAAACTCTTCAGCCCGGCAGTACCATTGCCCGAACCCTGTCTTTGATTAAGGTGGCGGTCGGAGCTGGTCAGCGGGCCGAAATTATCCGGGCCGCCGAATTGATGGGTGCCAAAGTGGCGGACGCCACCCGTTCCACCCTTACCCTTGAATATGCGGATACCATCGAGCGGACGGAAACGCTCGAGGCGCTTCTCCGTCCTTACGGTATCCGTGAAATTGTGCGCACCGGCGTCATTGCCATCGAAAAAGGCGCCGATCCCACCCGAAAGGATAAACCGAAGGCGGAAACTTCCGCCGTTTCTGAATAAGCTTACCCGGCGTTTTGGGTCTCGGCTTAAAACAACGGGTTCAAACCCATAAATTTGCCGCAAATCGGCATAGGAGGTAATACATCATGGCAAAAATCTACTATCAAAACGACTGCAACCTGAGTGTTCTCAAGGGGAAGACCGTCGCCATCATCGGTTACGGTTCTCAAGGACACGCCCACGCGCTCAATCTGCATGAAAGCGGCGTGGACGTCATCGTCGGCCTGTATAATGGCTCGAAAAGCTGGGCAA
>USDZ01000113.1 GCA_900553525.1 uncultured Oscillospiraceae bacterium | reverse complement strand
CGTCTTCGGTCGTGTCTAGTATACCACATATTTTTTTCCCTGCAATCTCCCTGCCCCATTTTCTTTTGCCGGCGGTTATGATATGATAAACAAAAGCGTTTTCATCCGTTGGAGGAGGATGATCTCCATGCCGTTCACGGCTTTTATCAGACGATCACGGCGGGTAACCGCAGCTTTGACAGCGGCCATTCTCCTGTTCATGGCCGCAGCCGGATGCGTCGCGCGGGAAGAATCGTGGGAAAATATGGACGGACGGTCCGGCATATCCGACGTTTCCCCCCAACCCGAAGGGGGCGGGGATGCGGCTGGAGAAGACGAAGGCCTCCCCATCGTCGAGTCTGTGCCGACTCTTCCCACTCAGACAGAGCCCACCAGTGTGCCCGAAGCGGCGCCTGCCGTCCCCCCTGCTGAAGACAAGCCCCTCTGTGCGGCGTTGACGCCGGTACAAAAAAGCGCGTATTACGGACTGAACGTCCTCCAATCCATGCCCAGGGCTGAAAACCTGGTCGCGGCATATTGGCGGCTGGTTGCGGGCGTAGAAGCCTGTGAAACCACGATTTTGCTCAAAGATTCGGACTTGCCCGTCACAGTCGAAGAGATACAGACGGTGCTCGCCTATTACCGTTACGATTATCCGCAGCATTTCTGGATCAATTTAAATGCCGCAAGCTTTCCGATTCAGGTGTCCGGCGACACGGTGCTGTCGATTACCCTCCCGTATACGCTTACCGGCGACGCTTTGTCCGAAGCCAAGGCCGCCTTCGGCACCGCCGCTTCCGCCATGCTGGAAGGGCTGGACGCGGATATGGAGGAAGCCGAGCGGGAGAGGATTCTCCACGATCGGCTGGTCGGTGAGGTGGTATACGATACCACTTTAAGCAAAGCGGACATCTATAACGCATACGGCGCCCTTGTCAATGGAACGGCGGTCTGCGAAGGATACGCCAGGGCTATGCAGTACCTCCTATATCAGGCCGGTATCCAGTGCCTGATCGCCGTCGGATCGAGTAAGGGGGAAACCCACGCCTGGAACGTGGTCTGCATCGACGGGGCCTATTATCATCTCGATCCCACGTGGGACGATCCGATCCACGATGCGGATTTCGACTTCATTTCATATGCCTATTTCAACCTAACCGACGAGGAAATCCGGCGAGATCACGAGATCGACGAAACCAGCTACTATCCCCTGCCCGCCTGTACGGACGAGGCGGCCCAGTATTACCGTTCCCGGGATCTCGTCTATACCACCTATTCGGCGGCCGATGTCGCGGCCCGGATCCGGGATGCCAAAAACCGGGGCGACACCCTCGTGCGCTTTTGGGTATCCGGAGATGCAGGCGCTTATGCGCAATCCATATTGGACGACTGGGACAAAATCTGCCGCGAGGCGGGAATCTGGGGCAGCATCCAGTTGATCACTCCCAGCTCACCGGAAATTGTATTTTCTTTCAAAGAAGGCGGAACCGGCTTCTGACCCCTCGCCAAATGTAAAGTCTTCCTTTTCAAATCGGCCGGATTATGCTATAATGCTGGCGCCGGCTTGCCGCCGCGGCACTGGATTCGGCGGTTTGCGCAGGCTTATTTCGAAAAAGAAAGGCGTTGACCTCAACATGCGCGCTGTCATCACCGTCATTGGAAAAGATATGGTGGGCATTCTCGCCCGTGTATCCTCCGACTGCGCCCGGCATCGCATCAACGTGCTGGAAGTGACCCAGTCCATCCTACAAGATATGTTCGCCATGATCATGATGGTGGATATTTCAAACAGTGATATCCCCTTTACGCAGTTTGCCGATGAGATGGCTGCCGCCGGGCGGGAGATGCATCTCTCCATCCATGCCATGCACGAGGACATTTTCAATTCCATGCACCAGATCTGAATTTTCCGAAAGGCGGCTATTTTTCATGCTCAACGCTCACGATATACTCGAAACTATCACCATGATTCAGGAGGAAAACCTCGATGTGCGCACCGTCACGATGGGGATTTCCCTCCTCGACTGCTGCGATGCGGACATGGCGCGCGCCTGCGACCGGGTGTACGATAAAATCACCCGGCGGGCGGAGCGTCTGGTTGCCACGGCGGAACAGATCGAAAAAGAATACGGTATCCCCATCATCAACAAGCGGATCTCCGTCACCCCCGTCGCCATGATTCTGGCGGCCTGTTCCCATAAGGATCCCGTCCGCCTGGCCTTGACCTTGGAGCGGGCGGCGAACACCTGCGGAGTCAACTTCATCGGCGGTTATTCCGCCTTGGTGCAGAAGGGATTTTCATCCGGGGACCGGGAATTGATTGACAGCATCCCGGAAGCTCTGTCCGTCACCGACCATGTCTGTTCATCGGTGAACATCGGTTCTACCAAGGCCGGCATCAACATGGACGCCGTGGCCATGATGGGACCGGTGGTGCGCGCCGCGGCCGAAAAAACCGCCGATCGGGACTGCATCGGCTGCGCCAAGCTGGTGGTATTTTGCAACGCTCCGGAGGATAATCCTTTTATGGCGGGCGCCTTTCACGGCGCAGGTGAACCCGATTGTGTCATCAATGTGGGCGTCTCGGGTCCCGGTGTGGTCCGGGCGGCCCTGGCCAAAGCCGGAGACTGTGACCTCACCGCGGTATCCGATCTGATCAAACGCACTGCCTTCAAAATCACCCGGATGGGCCAGCTCGTGGCGAAGGAGGCCTCTTCCCGGCTCGGAGTGCCTTTCGGCATCGTCGACCTGTCTCTGGCGCCCACTCCGGCGGTGGGCGACTCCGTCGCCCATATTCTGGAAGAGATGGGGCTCGAATGCTGCGGTGCCCATGGCACCACGGCCGCCCTCGCCCTGCTCAACGACGCGGTGAAAAAAGGCGGCGTGATGGCCTCTTCCCACGTCGGCGGCCTCTCGGGTGCCTTCATCCCGGTTACAGAGGACGCCGGCATGATCGACGCCGCCCGCTGCGGCTGCCTGCGGATTGAAAAGCTGGAGGCCATGACGGCGGTCTGCTCGGTCGGCCTCGACATGATCAACATTCCCGGCGACACTCCGCCCGAGGTGATTTCCGCCATTATCGCCGATCAGGCCGCCATCGGCATGATCAATTCCAAGACCACCGCCGTCCGGGTGATTCCAGCCATCGGCAAAAAAGTCGGAGAGGAACTTTCCTTTGGCGGATTGCTCGGCGGCGGCCCGGTGATGCCGCTCAACACTTGGTCCCCCGCCCGTTTCATCGCCCGGGGCGGCCGTATCCCTGCCCCGATTCAAAGTTTAAAGAATTGAACTTTCTGCGAGAACGCGGCGTTCAGCCGCGTTCTCATTTCGTAGAAATCCTGGTACTATCTATCCTGTACAAACCATAACCGTGCAAAATGGGGACTATATGGTCGCCTTGCCTGAAAAGAGGCTCCCTACAGCGGCGTAAAATCGACAAACTCACCATTGTATTTGTATACGAATGGGTATATACTAAAGCGGTATTGGCGTTGATGCCGCAAAGGGCTATGGCAGGAGTGCCGTGGCCCTGAATTGCATTATGTTGCCGGCGGAAAGGGTGGCTGGTATGGAAGAGATGATCAAGCGCATTATCGATATGGATAAGAAAGCCCGGGAAATCACGGACGCTGCGCAGCAGGAAAAAATCGACTGCGAAAAAGAGATTGCCCAAAAAGTCGCGCAGATCCGCAGCGAATATTTGGAAAGGGCCCGCCGACGCATTCAGGTCAATGCGGAAACCGAACAAACCCTCGCCGACCAGAAATGGCGCAGGCGAAAAGCCAAATACGACAAGCAGCGTGAGGATCTGCAGGCGTCCTACGACGCCCACCACGAGGCTTGGGTGGCGCAGATCGTGGCCAATGTGCTCGCCGATTGACTGTACACACATTCATGCAGAAAGGACATGGTGCCGGGATGCCCGCCTCTCCGTATTCCTCCAACGTCATCCTCGCCAAGGCCCGCGCCATGTATGGCCGTTGCCTCACCGCGCAGGATTTTCACAACCTGCTCGCCTGTCACAGCGTCAGCGAGATTGCCTCCTATTTGAAAACCCACACCGCCTATGCGGGCGTGCTGGCGGACATCAACGAATCGACCATTCACCGCGGCTATCTGGAAACCTTGCTCAAGCGGAAATTGTGGAACGATTACGCCTCCCTTTCCCGCTATGACCGGTCGGTGGGAATGCGGATGTCCGAATATCTCATCCGGCTGGCCGAAATTCAGCAGATCCTGTCCTGTTTGCGTCTGATGAGCGCGGGCAGAGCAGAAGAATTTTTCTTTGCCATGCCGATGTTTTTGAACGGCCATACCCAACTCGATCTGACCCGTATGGCGCACTCAAAAACCTTCGGTGAATTGCTCGCCGCTCTCAGCGGCACCCCTTACCGCGAAGTGTTGGAACCCTTCTCTCCCGAAGAAGAGGGACGGATTCCCTTTACAGCCATCGAAAACGCACTGTATACCGGACTGATGAACACCCTCCTCTCCATTATAGATGACACAAAAGGCGATCTGCATCGGGAGCTCCGACGTCTGTGCGGTTCTCAGATTGATACACAAAACGTTTCCCGTATCGTGCGGCTGAAAACCTATTTCGGTGCGGATCCCGACACCATCCGCTCCAATCTTCTTCCCTCCGGCGGCACCATTCCGGACAAGGTGCTCGAGCAGATGCTGCAGGCGCCGACTTCGGACGAGGTGCTCGCCCTGTTCTTCGCCACCCCGGCGGGACGGCAGTTACCCCCTGCACACCGGGATTTTGTTTACGATCTGTATCACCGCGTCCCCTATTTCAATGCCCGGCACGCCATGCATTTTTCCACCCATCCCATGGTGGTGATGATCTCCTATATCCTCATCACCGAAGTGGAACTGGACGATATTATCAATGTCATTGAAGGCATCCGTTACGGTCTGTCCCCCGAAGAGATCAAACCCATGCTGGTTCTTGTCGAACAATAGGAGGTGATCCCATGGCTGTAGCCAAAATGAAGCTCGTCAGTATCATTGGGCATATGCAGAGCCTGGATGCTGTGGCGCGCGTTTGCGGCGGCAGCGGCGTATTTCAGCCGGACGACGCCCTGTCCTTTTTTTCGGACACCTCCGGCTTTGCTACTATCAAGGAAGACAATCCTTATGCCGATCCTCTTGGCCGCTTGGAAGCCGCCGTCGGCCGGGCGGGCGGAACGCTGTCCCTGACCGACCTGCCCGAAACCCTCTCGGACCGGGAACTGGCCGATTACGTCCAGGACTTCGCTTCCCATGTGTCCGATCTGTCGCGGCAGTTGACGGATCTCGCGGCCAAGCAGGAGTCTCTGAGCAAGGATCTCGAGCAGTTCCAGCATTTTAAAGGGCTGGACATTGAACTCGAGGATATTCTGTCCTGCAAAACCATCAAGGTTCGGTTTGGCCGACTGCCCAAAGAGAGTTTTGAAAAGCTCAAATCCTATCACGATAACCCCTATGTCCTCTTTTTCCCCGGCGTCGCCGATTCCGATTATTATTGGGGCGTCTATTTTGTCCCTGTGGAGGAGGCCGCAGAAGTCGACCGAATCTTTTCAAGCCTGTATTTTGAAAGACTGCGTATCCCCCCGGCGGTGGGCACTCCGGACGAAATTGTCGAAAACCTGAAAAAAGATCTGCAGAAGGTCGCGGAGGACACCGAGAAAGCTCGCAAAAATCTCGCCGACTACTGGCAGTCCGAGGCTTCCCGGTGCATACAGGTGTACAGCC
>USDZ01000112.1 GCA_900553525.1 uncultured Oscillospiraceae bacterium | reverse complement strand
GTCATCTCCCGCACGACGGCGGGCACCTCAGACAGGCCCGCCATCCGGGCAGCGCGCCAACGCCGCTCCCCCGCGACCAGTTGATAGCCGCCCCCCGGCAGGGGCCGCACCAGTAGCGGCTGGATGACCCCGTGCTGGGCGATGGACGCCGCCAGATCAGCAAGGGCCGCGTCGTCAAATTGTTTGCGGGGCTGTCCCCGGTTGGGCTCTATATCCGCGATCGGCAGGGAGACGGCATGGTTCCCCTCTTCCACCGCGTTTTCCGCGAAGAGGGCCTCCAGCCCTCTCCCCAGTCCGCCTTTTTTCACCGCCATCATTTTCATCCTTTCGCGCCCTATGTTTCACGTGAAACGACTTCCCAAAAATTAACCCGGCCCCATATGGGCCGCATCTGGATTTCCGTGCGGCACACCGTCAACGGTGGGACAGTAGTTCATCCGCCAGACGGTCGTACGCCTCCGCTCCGCGGGAGCCCCCGTCGTAATAACGAATCGGCTTTCCAAAGCTGGGCGCCTCGGAAAGCCGGACGCTCCGGGGGATCGGCGTGGCAAACACCTTGCGGGGAAAGAAGCGTTTAACCTCCGCCACCACCTGCTGGGTCAGGTTGAGCCGTCCGTCGTACATGGTCAGGAGTACCCCTTCCAGATCCAGGGTGGGGTTGTACAGCCGTTTGACCTGTCGGACTGTCGCCATCAGTTGGGACAAACCTTCCAGCGCGTAATACTCGCACTGGATGGGAACCAAAAAAGTATCGGCGGCACACAGGGCATTGAGAGTCAACAAACCGAGAGAGGGCGGGCAATCCACAAACAGATACTCATATCCATCCCGCAAAGGCGCGAGCGCGGCCTTGAGCCGCCCCTCCCGGCGGGCAAGCTCCACCATTTCGATCTCCGCCCCCGCCAGCGCGATGCTGGAAGGCAGCAGATCGAGCCTGGAAAACGCCGTACGGCGAACAGCCTGTCCCGGCTCCGCGGCGCCAATCAAGAGGTCGTAAACCGTGGGGCCAGCCTGTTTTTTATCGGCTCCGACGCCGCTGGTGGCGTTTCCCTGGGGATCGATGTCCACCAAAAGGGTCCGCCGTCCTTTTGCCCCCACCGCTGCGGACAGGTTGACCGTAGTGGTCGTCTTGCCGACGCCGCCTTTTTGATTGACAACTGCGATGATCTTGCCCAAACCGGCACCTCTTTCCCCGTCCTGCGTTATCGGCCGTGGCCCGGATGGGCCGCGCGCGAAGTTATTATAGCACAGTTTTTCCAGTGGGAAAAGGCATTTTTCATATTTCAGGGCCTATCGGCAGGATTTGCCCACGGATTGGGTATGGCTTTGGGGATTTTCGGGAATACTGGAGGGGAAAACACGGAAAGGAGGGCATACCAATGGAGAACTTGGCAAACGGCCCCGACATTCCGATGGGGCTGGGCATGGCTCTGGCCCAGAATCGTGCCGCCATGGAAGTGTTTGCCGCGATGACGCCCAGCGCACAGCAGGCTGTGATCGAGCATACCCATCAGATCACCTCGAAGCGGGAGATGCAGGCCTATGTCGCCTCGCTGGTATCCGGCTGCTCGGGACCGCCATAAAAGCGCCGATTCCGGAAGGGTGCCTTTTTGATTTTGTCTCTTATAGGCGGATGGTGGCCGTGCGGAGCGGAGAAGTTCAGGCTTCCCTCTCCATATCTCCTTTCCTTCCGCTTCCCCGCCAAAAAAGGGCTGTTGCAAAAGGAAATCCTTTTGCAACAGCCCCGTTTCGTATCTGACAACTCCTTTTCTCATAAGGCCTTTATGGTTATGGCCGCTTGAGAGAGTGGATATGGCCAAATAGGATGTGAAGAAAATGAGGGACAGCCGCGGGCTCACCCCAGGACCGTCTTGCCCTTCAGCTTGGAGTTGACCACACAAATATAGGTCTTGCCGGGCGACACCGTCAGCTCTGTCCCATCCTCATTCTGGAACGCGAGCTTGTCCGCGGTGCAGGTATACGTCATTGGACGGCTGGTCCCTCCCGTCACGAGGAGACCTGAGCCGGAAGACAACTTGAAATCACAGGTTACGTCGTTTTCCATCACCTTGTCCGCGTACAGGACCACGACGTTGGATACTTGAATCGGGGTGCCGTCCGCCGCCTTATGGGTGGTGGTGTCGCCGAGTTTGCCGTTGCCCTTGGTATACAGGCCGGTAGCGGCATCGTAGAGAAACGTCACCGACCGGCTGTCGCTGACATTGACCTGCAAATTTTTATTGTCCTGTACGCCGCCGGCTTCCTCGCCGAATACAAACGGCGCCGTACGGGTGGCGGTCGTGCCGATCTTCAGACGATCCATGCGGTCTTTCAAATTGGTTCCGCTGACCATCATGCTGTATTCCAGGCCCTTGCTTTTCCGGAGTTGTTCATCCCGCCAGAAGGTATTGCCATCATAGGAGAGCGCGTTGATGTTGTCGATGTCGATTTTCTTCAGCGTGTCCAAAGCCGGCGCGCTGCCGCCCGCATGCACATATACGATGTCCATCGCCCGCGCGATGGATACGAAGGGAGAACGGGCCGAACGAATCGGACCGAGCTGCGCCGGCACACGCTCGGCATTGGCAAACACGGCCAGGATGCGGGTGATGCCCCCCTCGGTCTCGATCTCGACATACATATCCGCCTTGTCAATGCCGTTTTGAGGCCGCGAAGTGGTGTTGTTGCCGATCATGATCCCGACCGGGCGGGTTCCGCCTTGGGTGAGATCGTTTTCCCCGGTCAGCGGATTGAGGTTCTCCAACGCCGGCGTCTGCGTCCCGGTCGTATCTGTATCAGTCGGCAGGGTAATCAACCCGCCCTCCGACGACCCGGCCGATGATTCGGCGCCGCCGGGAGCCGCCGGCGTTTTGTTGCATCCCGCGCTCATGGTCACGATCAGCAGGCCGGCCACCAGGCCGGACATCCATTTTTTCATGGAATTTGCACTCTCCTTATAGTATAAATGCGTTTTTATTTCCTATCTGTATATTTTTTAGTCCTCTTCTACATCACCGGGACCGTAAATCCGGTCGCAGATCTCCGTATACACCGCCTGGGAAAAGGCATAGGCGTCCTCGACCGCCTCGGGAGAGAGGCGCAGGCCGTTATCCGAAGGATATCGAGTCTCGATATATAGGCGGTTGAGCCCTGCGGTCTTTTGGATGTAAGGCTGGAAGGCGGCGTCCAACTTGGCCACCTGCTTGCACAGCCAGGTCAGGTTGTGGCCGTCGGGCAGCACGCCGGTTTGATCGAGCAAATAGGCTTTAAAGGCTTTTTCCAGGCATTGCTGGCAGTGAAAAGCCGCGATATCCAGGCACTGCCCCTGTTCCATAAGCAGCCTGGCGGCCAGCAGGTCCCGCGCCGCGATCTCCAGCCAGTCGAAAAACAGGCGGCTGTCACTGGTGTGCCGCGTCGGCCGCATACAGCACCCTCCCCGTTTTTCGAATCCGCGAGGCGAAACTGGCGGAATCCTCTGCCAAGCGGTTCCACTCCTCTCTTGTATACACCAGCACGTCGTACGGTAGATCGGAGTCGATATCCACATACAGGCGGCGCTCCACCTCAGCGGCGTCTCCCCCGCCGATGATGACGCAAAGCTTGACCGAAGTCAGGCCGCCGTCTACCGCCTCTTTCCGGCTGACCAGCAGCACGGCTTCGGGCGCCGCAAGTCGGATGATTGCGTCCCGGAGCTGTTCCAGCGGGAGCGGCTCTTTGGACATAGGCGTTCCCCCTTTCTCTCAACAGTATACACCTGTTCTTAGAGAAAAACAACGAATTGACAAACAAAAAGCGGACCGGTATAATATTCCTAATCCATCCGGGCACCGTTCCTTTTTCGGCCGGCCGACCCGGGCGGCACATAGGCCCCCGTAGTTAAATGGATATAACAACCCCCTCCTAAGGGGTAGTTATCAGTTCGATTCTGGTCGGGGGTGCCAGAAGACCCTGTGGCTGCGGCTAAACAGGGTTTTTTTATATTTTTAATTAGGAGGGAACGTCCTTGCCGAAACGCCGTAAAATGCTGGGGACGGCCGATTCGCCCTATATTCTATCTCTGGCGCGTCTTATCGAAACCCAGAGTAAAACGACCGTCACGGTTTGGTGCATCGACTATGCCGAGACACATATCCTGCCGATCTATGAAAAAGCATATCCGGAAGATCCCCGTCCCCGCCACGCGCTGACGGCCGCCCGTGCCTGGATGGACGGCCGGGTAAAATTACCGGAAGTCAAACGGATCATTCTCTCCGAATGTCACGCTGCCGCACGGGAGGCCGAGGATCATCCGGCCGCACAGGCCGCCGCGCGGACTTGTGGGCATGCCGCTTCCTGCATCCATACCCCCACCCATGCCCTAGGCCTCGCGTTTTATGGCGCGGCGGCAATCGCTTACGACCGAGTAGGTGTAAACGAAACGCCGGACGTATATGACCGGATCGCAGCCGAAGAGTGTAGCAAGATGGAGGCGGCCCTGCGGGCGACGGCCGCGCCGACAGACCCGTCCATATAAGTTCCGCCGGATTTCCTCCGCTGGTGGTCTGAGAGGATGCCGCCAAAGCTCCCACATCCGGTGCGCAGCGCCGCGGACGGCACCATGGCTCTCTCCCCAGAATCGACTCGTCGTCAGAAATTATCAACCCCTGTATAGTATTTATTTGTTTATACTATTTGTTTTAAAAAGATTGTATCTTTTTCTCTTCTCTTGTTAAACATCGGGCTTTTTGAAAAAGATTTAGCGGGATATTGGCTACGAAATATTCAACAATTTGTATAAACAGAATATAAATATACGGAAAACCGTTTCCCTGTCCGCCAAGGGTTCAGGGAAACGGTTGGTTTATCGAATTTGTGTGAAGAGCATGACCCCATCACGCGGGGCGGTTGTTCGCCGAAACGACATGGGGGCCTTTCGGGATACGCACGACATATTCGATATAGTCGTCGGTTTCGCTTTTCTCGGCTTTCGCCGGTATGCCGGAACGGCGCATGGTATCCACCGCATGGCTGACCGTATTGAGGAACAGGCGGACATCCCGTACCAGCGGAGTGGGGCGGCGGCGCTTGGCCTTTCCCGTAAGAAGTTCCTCCACCAACCGGTCGGCCTGGGCGACTGTCATTTTCCCCGCGATCATCCGCGACAGCGCCAAATCCCGCTGCTCCCCCTCCTCCAGCCGGAGCAGGGCCCGGGCATGCCGCTCGGTCAAGCCCGCCGCGGTGATCTCCGCCCGCTGTTCGGCGCTCAGCCGGAGCAGTCGCAGCTTGTTCGCCACGGTGGACTGGGCGCAGCCCAGGCGGCTTGAAGCCTCCTCCTGGGTCAAGCCGTAAACCTGAATGAGCCGTTGAATTCCCTCCGCCTGCTCAAAAACGTTCATGTCTTCCCGCTGGAGATTCTCAACCAACGCCATCAAGGCGCTGCGTTCCCCGTCCGCCTCCACCACCAGACACGGAATTTCCCGGAGTCCCGCGATCTTGGCCGCCCGCAGGCGCCGTTCTCCGGCGACCAGAACCGGCTTGTCCCCTTCCAGGGTGATGGTGATGGGATTGAGCAGACCGTTTTCGTCGATGCTTTGAGCCAGTTCCAGCAGCTTGTCATACGCAAATTCCCGCCGGGGCTGGTTCGGATTGGGTAGGATGTCCCCGACCGGCACCAGCAGCAGGCGCCGGTCATCCGCTTTATATTTCGGCCGTTTTGCTTCGATTCCCCACATACCGACAC
>USDZ01000111.1 GCA_900553525.1 uncultured Oscillospiraceae bacterium | reverse complement strand
TTTATCGTTGATTCGCCGCGCCAAAGCAGGCATGTTATATAAAACCAGTTTTATATGTTTGATTGTTAGGGGATTTCAGGCAATCGCCCGTCACACCTCCCTTTTTGCCCGGATGGTGGGACTTGTGGGGGCCTTCACCATCCTGCAGATGCTTCTATTTTTGTCGTCAAACGGCGTGGCCCTTCTCTTTCTACTCATGATGAATATCAGCATCGGCGTCGCCGGAGTCTGGACGGCTGTCCAATATGAAAAAATCCGGAAGGCCACCGACCGTATGGCAGCCGGAGAACTGGAACAAACCATTGACGTACAGTCTGTTCCGATCTTTGCCAAAATGGCGCGCAATCTCAACAGCACGCAGACCGCTATTCAGATTGCCGTGCAGAACGCCACGCGAAGCGAACGGATGAAGACCGAGTTGATCACCAACGTGTCCCATGACATCAAGACACCGCTCACCTCCATCATCAGCTACGTGGGACTGCTCAAGTCCACCTCCATCCAGGACCCGACCGCCTTGGAATACATCGATATACTCGAAAAAAAGTCGAAACGGCTGGCGCAGTTGATGGCGGATCTGGTGGAAGCCTCCAAGGTGACGTCCGGAAATATTGCGGTCAATCTGGAACCGCTGAATATCAACGAATTGATCAAGCAGGCTGGCGGGGAGTTCGAATCCCGCCTTGCAGAACGCAACATCCAACTGCTGTGCCGTCTGCCGGAACAGAAGGTCATCGTGATCGCGGATGGCCGCCATATGTGGCGGGTACTGGACAACCTGTTCGGAAACGCTGTCAAATACGCACTGGACAATACCCGCGTGTATGTCGATCTTCTCGATACGGAAAACGAGGCGCTCATATCCATCAAAAATGTATCCCGTGAGGCCCTTGGTATTCAACCCGACGAACTGATGGAACGGTTTGTCCGGGGAGATTCCTCCCGGTACACGGAGGGCAGTGGACTCGGTCTGTCTATCGCCAAAAGCCTGATGGAACTGCAGCAGGGTTCGATGCATATCCAGATCGACGGCGATCTCTTTAAAGTCATTCTTTGTTTGCGAAAAGCCCCGCCGTCCCAGCCTCCGGTGGAGCCATCCGTCTTTATGTCCCCCGCCTGACCGAAAGTTCGTTTCTCCATCTCTTTGCCCGGAGAATACCCCTGCTCCAAAAAGGAGCTCCTCCGAGCAGGATAGATATAACCACAAAACGGCGTCCGGATTTTTCCGGACGCCGTTTTGTAATATTCTTCCGGCAATTTTCGCTTTACTATTCCGCTTCCAAGGCAATGTAAATACCGAGTTCCTGCTCCGCAACGCTGATATTTAGATACACGCCGTCTTTTTGCAGCAGTGTACTGGACGCCGTCGTTTCGTTTACACCGGCTATCCTGCAATATCCATTGTCTATCAATTTTTCGACATACCGTTCGCCTTCTTCCCGGGTAATATCCTTGAGAAAAACGGCATAAAATTTCGACTCCTGAAAAAGAGCGTAGTCCGGCGTACCGGACTCCGGCTGTATTATGACATCGGTATATGGATTATGCGGCCATTCCGTAATTTCCTCCCGAATCACAGAGGACGATATAGCCGCGTCGTCTTTTGTCCGATTGCCAGAACAGCCTGCACCCACAGCTAAAAACAGGATGACCGTCAAAATGATGCAACATCTTTTCATTTTCTTGCCCTCTTAAATTTGCATTTTATCAAGAGTCGGTAAAAAATCCCTACAAGAAACAGCAATCCGGTCAGGCCATAAAGCATTCCCTCATACAAAGATGTTCCATACACACACATCCCGGTTTCCATATCCGCATAGCCGATAAAGGAGTCCGGATTGGGGACTTCCCCATGACCGGCAAACCACACCACGATGGAAAGAATGGCAAACATAAAGCCGACGACGAACCAAATCCAACCCCAAAACCGGTTTTTCGGTCCAGGTTCTACCGATGGGGAGGCCGTCAATTGATCCATCGAGACGCCGAACACTTTACATAATGCGAACAGATTGGCGGTACTCGGTTTTGCCAGATTATTTTCCCATTTTGTAACTGCCTGCCTAGAAACATGGAGTTCATCGGCGAGCGCTTCCTGCGATAAACGGCGCTTCATACGCAGTTCTCGGATCCTTGTCCCGATCTCCATTTGCATACTCTTTTTCACCTCGACTGAAAACACGCAGAGCGGCTGAAAAACCAGGAAGCGGCAAATTCGAACTTTCCCCAATCCCTTGTCCTTGCCATGGATGATATAAAATGGTACCTCAGAAGGCGTCTACAGTCTACCAACTATCCGGCAACTAGTGGTTGCATCCTATATTTTAACAGAACAAACGGACATCGATCCCAGTCCGCCCCATATACAGATCATTTGAACAGCTCGGCACGCTGTTTCCCAGACGACGTTTTTTGATATCAAAAGGCCGGGACTCGAAGAGAGGCCCAGCCTTTTCGCCGTTTTAAAAATTATGCGTGAATACCAATACCGTATTTTTCACAAGTTTTTTTATGCTGCTCATAGGTTTTGGAATAGAAATACTGCGGAACTCCGTCAATATAGGCCGTTGCAAAGTAAAAACACTGCTTGACCTCTTCGTCCTCGGAGGGTTCCACAACCGCCCGAATGGCGTCCAGACCGGGATTGTTAATGGGGCCCACCGGCAGACCATTCCGCTCATAGGTATCATAAGCCTTGACAAAAACCGCTCCGCCGCCCTCGCCCGGCACCATGTTTTGCGCATAGAGACTGGTGGAATCGCATTGCAGGCGGGGATAGGTTTCCGGGTTCTCCAGACGGTTTTGCAAAACGCGGGATACCTTATTCATATTTTCCGTATCCGCAGCCTCTCCCTGGATGATCGAGGCCAGGATGATGGCTTCGTCTATGGTCATGCCCCGAGCCTTGATTGCCGATTTCAGACTGACGTCCACACGAGTATTGAAATTGTCCAGGAACTTGCGTACAACGGTCTCTCCTGAACTCTGGGTGTAGAACTCATACGTATCCGGGAAGAGATACCCTTCCAACGGATAAATCCGTTCTTCGTCGGTAGGCAAATCCTGGAGAAATTCGTATTCATACGTAACGTTATTCGCGGCCCGGAAGAAATCGGAACGGGAGCAAACCCCGTTTTCCTCCAGCCGTTCGGCGATCATATTGAGTGTAAAGCCCTCTGGGATGACAACTGTAACGACTTCACGCGGTTTCGCGTTTTTCATTGTATCGATGAGTACCTGATACCCCATATTCGGTGTCAGGCTAAAAGTACCCGGCTGAAACTGGCCATCCGCCTTGGTGATCTTGGCATAAAGGCGAAAGATCAGGGGCTGGTCGATGATGCCGTTTTCTTTCAGTATGTTGGCGATCGTCTCAGTCGAGGCCCCTTGCGGGATCACGACGTCCACCAACACATCCGACTTGTTCAAACCGGTTATGTCGATTCCGCCCGCAATCAGAAAATAAGCCAGCGTAACCGACAGAACCAACACGATACAAGCGTAAAGAATTCCCCGGACACAGCCCCAGGTAGTACGGTCCTTTCCCTTCTTTTTTGTCTTCTTCGCCCGTGGCTGCACATCCTCTGCATCGGGTTTTTCATCCGGAATCAAAGGCTGCATGTCCTGCGGTTCAGGGAAAAAATCCGATGCAGCTTCCGGCAGCTCCGGAGCGGGGGACGGCGTTTCCGGGAGAGCGGCCCCCTCCTGCTGTGCCTCGTTTGCGGCTACAGGCGGCACATGACCATATTCCCCATCCAGATCGAGTTCCAACCGGAAACCCGACACTTTAGCCTTCCGTTCTTCCAGGATCCGATCATCCGGATCCGCCTGAACGGAATCGGGCGTCGTCCGGCCGGAACCCCGCGCCTTTTTCTCCGCTTCAATGTCCTCAATGAGGCGGTCAATATCCTTCTCCCTTTGATCGTCCGTCATATCTCTTCCTCCTAGAAAGTCGTCGGAGACAGAAATCAGCGCGCAGTCCGGCGCAAATACCGTTCTGTGACCAACAAATCCGCCGGGCGGTCAAAACGGCCATGGGGCAGTTTTCTGCGCACGCAGCCACTATAACAAATTCCCACCATATCCCCGTCGAAATGTGCAAGGAACCGGTCGTAATACCCTTTTCCATATCCCAGCCTGTATCCTTTCCAATCATAACACAGAGCCGGGATCAAACACAAGCCATGATCGAAATTTGTCACCAAAGAATCCGGATTCGGATCCGGTTCCAGCACACCAAAAGCTCCGGGAGCCAAATCTTCCAGACTGTTTATACGATAAAACTCCATCTGCCTGGTGCCCGGCACACAACGCGGCACCGCCACCTGTTTCCCATCCGAAAGAGCCCTCTGAATAATGCCGTGGGTATCCACTTCAATAGGCGTCGATACATAGGTCAGCAACAGATCGCTTCGTTTATATTGCCAAAGGGAAGTCACCCGTTTGAGAATCGCCGCGTCAAATTTTGCCTTCTGCTCCGGATCCATTTTGCGCCGATACTCTTTATACTGTTCTCTCATGACGGCCTTCATCGGCCGAATATCCCTTACCGGCATTGCATGGAGGCGCGCAGCTTGGCGGCCGTTTCATCGCAGTCCAACCGAGAGACGAGTTCCAAAGCGAAATCCATGGCGACTCCCGCCCCTTTGGCAGTCACAAAAGGCGGATCCGCCACAACCGGCTGATCACAATAGACAGCGCCGTACAATTCATCCTCAAATCCCGGAAAACAGACCGCCTGCCGGTTCTCCAGCAAGCCCTTATGTCCCAAAATCGAAGGCGCCGCGCAGATCGCGGCGATGAGCGCGCCGTTGACCAGAGCAAACTCAATCATGCGCTGGACCGACTCGGCCCTCTCCAGATGCAGGGTCCCCGGCATACCGCCCGGCAGGACGATCGCCTGCAGATCTTTGGTTGGAATCCGGGAGTCGTCTGTATCAGCCCCCACTAAAATGCCGTGCGCGCCCCGAACCAATTTGTCGCCGATTCCCACGGTCACGACCTCCAGTTCCGCGCGTCGCAGAACATCCACCGTGGTCAGAGCCTCGATCTCCTCGAATCCATCCGCCAGAAAAACCAATACCATTTCTACACACACCACCCATTCAGTCTAGTGCCGGATTGATGCCCCGCGTAAGCGCCTCTGTCCACTCTTATCCACCGAAACGGACCACTGCACCGGTTCGGAACCGCTCCCGCCCGCGACCCTAACGCACCTGGATACAGGTGTACTTCTCCAGCAACATCGCGGGATGATAAGAGAGTTTTGCCTTACGCAACCCCTCGATATTCAGATCGTTTTCGCGGTTAAGATATGGGTACTGCGTCAGCGTAGAGGCAAACGCCTGATTAATTACAGCATAAGCCCCTGGAAAATCCGGCAGAGCCTTTTCCACATGAATATCAAATACAGTATCGTTAATAGGCGACCCAAAGGTAAAAGCGGCGACACGGCCCTCCGCCCGGATCAGACCACCACGGATAGACAGAACGCCCCGATGGCGCAAAGCCTCCCGGATAGCGCAATTCTCTGCACGGAGCCCCTTATCCTTACAGTTGCCTTTTTGACGGCACCATTCCCGGGCCATATCCTCGACTTCCGCCACATTATGAGTGTCAATCGGTTCAAAGTTCCAGGAAAATTTTCGAGAGAAACCAGCAATATGGTTGCGCTTGGCATGATAGGCGCTTCCCGGCAGTTCCGCCAGATCTTTCGTACGATAGATATAGTCGAAATCGCCTCTCTGAGAAGAAAACGTAAAACAACCCGGAAACGCTTCTTCCAACCGTTCGACCATGG
>USDZ01000110.1 GCA_900553525.1 uncultured Oscillospiraceae bacterium | reverse complement strand
CGCAGGCGGAGCCCTTTGCCGACGCGAAAGGCCATCTGAATCCGGGCGGCTGTCCTCATCCGCAGCACGCGGGCGACCTGCCGCCTCTTTATGGGGGGAAGGGCCACGCCTGGAGCGCGTTTCTCACCGACCGTTTCACCGTCGGCGAGATCCTCGGACGGACCGTGATCCTGCACAGCGATCCGGACGACTTTACCACCCAGCCGGCCGGCAACGCCGGAAGCCGCATCGCCTGCGGCGTCATCCAGGCGGTGTAATGCGGGCGGAAGGTCTTACATCACGGGCGGGCCATCGGCCCGCCCATTCCATTGGGAAAACGTCTCCGTCACCGCCGCCGGCAGGTCCGGCGCGCCTGGTTCAGAAAACCGTATGCCACCAGACCGCGGCGCAGCCACCCCAAATTCCCCGGAGGATCGGATTGACCTCTTTTTCGGCACAGGTCCGTTCCGGATCGAATGGCTCCGCGACTTTCGCCAAGAGCGGCGGTTCGCTGTTTTTCTTTATCGGGATACACCCGGAGTTTCAGAGGATCCAGGCTTTTGAAGGTGGAGGAGAGGATGGCATCCCACTCCTAGTCTGTCACAGGGTCTTCTCCAGCCTTGCGCGCCGAAGGGGCAGAGGAAGGTTTCCTCCCCCGACGCGAAGGTTTCCCGCCGATCGCCATTTCATACAGGGCGAGATAGAGGCGGGCCTGCTTGGCCCGTTTCCGAAAATTGAATTTGTACTGCCGCACGGTCTGGAGGGAAAGCGAGAGCTTCTGCGCGATCTCCGCGACAGACAAGCCCTGCTGAAAAAGGGAAAGGCAGTTCTTCTGGTTTTCGTTCAGGGGATTGTACAGGATTTCCTCGCGGAGCAACCGCTCAAAACGGTCGGGGTGTTCGGCTTCCAGATGGAGGCGGATCGCCCGTGCCGCGTCGAAATACCGGTTCCCGAATGGATACACTTCCCCCGATTCAAAGGTTTTGCCGCAGCAGATACAGGTGAAGGAGCCGGTTGCCGGGTCCTCCCGATATCCCCACCGGAGTTCCTCATAGGTCGCCGTGTCCAACAGGCTTTTTTTATTTCTCATAGAATTTAGAATCCCCCTTTTTTGTCTGCCACTAATAATAACATTCTATACGACAGCATAACAAATGTCAAACATTATCTTATCGAGGAGGATAATTGCCCTCCGGCGGCGGGGCGTTCCATAGTCCAGATAAGATACCGGCGCTGGCGGCGGAGAGGGAGACGCCGATATTTTTGTCTGCCATTTGCGCACCGGGATAGGCGCTGCGGGACAAGGCCTTGTCCCGCAGCGCCTGGTCTTACTTCATGCTTTCTTTCAAAATATCGACGATCTCCTCATGGGACAGGGTCTTATAGCCCCCGGTCATGAGGATGGTGCCGTCCGCGATTCCGTCCAGCATCTCGTCGGTGACGCCGAGATCCCGGCTGTTCATCACCAGGCCGATCTCCCGCATATACGCCTCCATGCGGTCAAGCCCTTCCCGGGCGGTCTCCTCGTCGGTCTTTCCGTCCGGGGAGACGCCCCACACATGGACGGCGTACCGTTTGAACTTTTGCAGGCCGTAGGGCAGAATATGCCGGTAATACGGGAGGGAGACAGCGGCCAGGGTCATGCCGTGGGTAGCGTCGGTATACGCGCCGATGGACTGCCCGATCATATGGACCATCCAGTCGGTGGACTTGCCCTTGGCCACCAGGGTGTTGAGCGCCCAGGTGGCGATCCACATGATGTTGCTGCGCGCCTCATAATCGGTGGGGTTTTTCACCGCGATCCGAGAGCTGTGGATCAGGGAATGGAGCAGGCCCTCCATGATATAATCGGAGGTGTTGTCGTCCTCGCCGGAAAAGTATTGTTCCAAAATGTGGGACATGATGTCGAAGAAACCCGCCGTCATCTGATAGGGGGGCAGGGTGAAGGTAAAGGTGGGGTTGAGGATGGAGAATTTCGGAAACACGTTGTCGCCGAAGACGTGGCCGATCTTCCGTTTCTGCCGGGGATGGGTGATCACCGAGCCGCCGTTCATCTCCGAGCCGGTGCCGACCATGGTCAGCACGCAGCCGACCGGGAGGATCCGGTTATCCACATCCTCCATGCGGAGGAAGTATTTATCCCACGGATCCTCGTCGCAATAGGTGGAAACCGAGACCGCCTTCGCGTAATCGCAGACCGAACCGCCGCCGACGGCCAGAATCAGATCCACATTTCCTTCTTTCGCCCTTCTGCATCCCTCGTAGAGTTTGTCGACGGTGGGGTTGGGCATTACGCCCCCGTCCTCCACGATCTCCTTGCCGGCGGACTTGAGGATCTCCACCACCCGGTCATAAATCCCGTTTTTCTTGATGGAGCCGCCGCCGTACACCAGCATCACGGTCTTTCCATAATGCGCCAGTTCCCCGCCCAGAGAGTCCAGCGCGTTTTCGCCGAAATACAGCCTGGTGGGGTTGGAATACACGAAATTGCCCAGCATGGTCACATTCCTCCTAATTTTTATCGAGTTTGGTCATGTATCGGGGTTGTCCCAGGTCAGCCGGCCGGTCTCGGCCGCGATCTCATACCGGGCGATCTTGTAATTGAGCCGGTCGAGCGTCGCGTCGATCCGCCGCCGTTGTTCAAGCAGATTTTCCCTTTGTTCCACCAGCAGTTGCAGCCGCGCGGGAATGGTGGAATCCCCCTCCTGATACAGTTTGACATATTCGATGATGGCCTCGACCGGGAGCCCCGCGCTCCGCATGCATCCGGCCAGTTCCACCCATTTCAAATCGCTCTCCTGATAGTCCCGGATCCCGCCGGGGGTACGGGTGACGGCCGGGATCATCCCCACCCGCTCATAGTACCGGAGGGTGTCCTGGCTGATCCCGTATTTTTCACCGACTTCCTTGATGGTCATATTCCGGCCTCCTTCAGGCCCCTGCCTCTGCCGGACGGCTCAGGCAAGGGAGGTCAGGAATTCCACCGTGGCGGGATCGTAGTGGGAGAAGAAAGCGCTGGCGCCTTCATCGAGCGCCCGCACAGCCGCCATTTCCGCGTCGGTGAGCGCGAAGTCGAACACATCGAAGTTCTCGGCCATCCGGTCTTTGCGGACCGATTTGGGGATGACGACCACATCGCTCTGGATCAAAAAGCGGAGGATGGTCTGCGCGACGGTTTTGCCGTGCCGGCCGCCGATCTCCCGGAGGACCGGGTTGTTGAACATATCCCGCCGGCCCTCGGCAAAAGGCCCCCAGGATTCATGCTGAACCCCGTATTTTTTCATGATCTCATGGGCGGCGGTCTGCTGCATGAAGGGGTGGGTCTCCACCTGATTGACCGCGGGGGTGACTTCCACAAACCGGCACAGATCCACCAGCCGGTCCGGATAAAAATTGGAGACGCCGATGGCGCGGAGCTTCCCCGCCTTGTAGGCCTCTTCCATGGCGCGGTAGGTGCCGTAGTAGTCGTTGAAAGGCTGGTGGACGAGCAACAGGTCGATATAATCGGTCTTCAGCCGGCGCAGGGATTCCTCGATGGAGGCTTTGGCGTTTTCATAGCCGCCGTTGGAGATCCAAACCTTGGTGGTGATGAACAGGTCCTCGCGGGGGACGCCGCATTTGGCGACCGCTTCGCCCACCCCTTCCTCATTGTGATACGCCTGCGCCGTGTCGATGGACCGATAACCGACGTCGATCGCGTCCCGCACGCAGCGCTCGCATTCCGCCGGCTCCACCTGATACACGCCGTATCCGAGGATCGGCATTTTGACCCCGTTGTTCAGTGTGACGAATTCCATGTTATGACCTCCTGTTTATGGATTCTATCCAGGCCCGAACGGCCTTTTCCGCATCTTTGGCTTCCGAGCCGCGGACGGCCAGCCCTTTTTCAATCCTGGCCGTGGGGCAGAGGCGCTTGAGATCCCGCTCGCTGTTCCCCATCCCGCTGCCCTCATGGGTGCAGAAGGGATAGATGGTCTTTCCGGTAAAATCATGGGCTTCCAAAAAGGTCCATACCGGCATCGGCATGGTGCCCCACCAGTTGGGATATCCCAGAAAAATCGCCTCATACCCACCGATGTCCGGGATTTCGACCAGTTCCGGCCTTGAGTTTGCTCTAAGTTCTGCCTTCGCCGTGGCCGTACACTCTTCATACGCGAAAGGATATTCCCGGACGGCTTTGAGCTCCAGAAGATCGGCTCCGGTTTCATCCGCGATTTGTTTAGCGATCCTCGCGGTGTTTCCTATCGGCAAATCCAGGATGGCTCCCCCGACATAATTCTGTCCCGTATGGGAGAAATACGCCACAAGAGGGATTTGCCTGCTGCGGTCCATACGCTCACCCCCTTTCCGAAGGCTAGTATAAACCCTGGAGTCGACTCCAAGTCAAGGCCCTTTTCAAAAAATTTCCAATTTTTTCAAATCTGGAAGAAAAGGGACCGGTGAAAAGCCCGGTGCAGGACACCGGGCCTTGCCGGAAGCCGGGCCCCTCATTGACAGGGCTGGGCCCTTTTCCCTATAATGGAAGGGATATCAGAGAAAAAGGGGGAGATGGCGATGCGGCTTCCGGATGAATTCCGGCGGCGGATGGAGGTTCTCCTGGGAGAGGAGGCCGCCGCGTTTTACGCGGCCCTGGACGGCCCGGCCCGGCGCGGGCTGCGGGTCAACACGCTCAAATGTACGGCGGAGGCCCTTTTGGAGCATTTCCCTCTTCCTCTGACCCCCGTTCCCTTTTCCCCCGACGGTTACCTCCTGCATGGGGAATGGAAAGCGGGCGCCGATCCCCTGCACCACGCGGGCGGGTATTATATGCAGGAACCATCTGCGATGGCGCCGGTCACAGTTCTGGCCCCCCGGCCGGGCGAAGCCATCCTGGATCTCTGCGCCGCCCCCGGCGGCAAGGCCACCGCCATCGGCGCGGCGCTCCGGGGACAGGGGATGCTTTGGGCGAATGAGGCGGTCCGCGCCCGGGCGCCGATTCTTCAGCAGAACCTCGAACGGTGCGGCGTCCGGAACGCCGTTGTTTCCCAGGCGGATCCCGCCGTCCTCGCGGACCGGCTGGGTCCGCGGTTCGACGGGGTTCTGGTGGACGCGCCCTGCTCGGGCGAGGGGATGTTCCGCAAAGAACCCGCCGCCCTGGAACAGTGGAGCCCCGCCGCCGTGGCTATGTGCGCCCGGCGGCAGCGGAACATTCTGCGCAGCGCCGCCCGCCTTGTCCGCCCGGGGGGACGGCTGCTGTACTCCACCTGTACCTTCGCGCCCGAGGAGAACGAAAGGACAGTCGGCGCCTTTCTGCTTGAACAGCCGGATTTCGAACTGGTGGAGACAGGGGAGACGGGCTTCGGACGCCCCGCCTTTTCCGCGGAGGCGGTCGCCGCCTTCTCTCTTCCGGGCGAAGACGCCGCCCCTGCCGGGCTCCCCTATGAACGCTGCCGGCGGATCCTGCCCCAGGACGGAGGAGAAGGGCACTTTTTGGCGCTGTTTCGGAAAAAAGGAGAATCGCCGCCCGAGGGGGGGCCTCCGGCGGCAAAATTCGATACTATTTGTTTAGAAGCGCAAAAATTATACGAGGAGTGTTTTTTTGATCCGCCGGAAGGCATCTTTTGCCGGTTTGGAAACACCGTTCGCCTGCTTCCCTTTGCCCTGCCGGACAGCCGGGGGATTCCCATTCTCGGGGCCGGATGTGCGGCGGCGGAGATCCGGGAAACCGGGCGCGGGGGGATCCGGCTCGAGCCTTGCCACGCGCTGTTTATGGCCGCGAGGGCGGAGGACTGCCGGCGGATCCTCAATCTCGGGCGGACCGATCCCCGGCTGACGGCCTTTTTAAAAGGGGAGGAAATCGAGGCCTCCGGAGAGGCGGGCTGGACGGCGGTGGCCGTCGAAGGCGTCGTGACCGGATTCGGCAAGGTCTCCGGCGGAAGGCTGAAGAATCGTTACCCCAAGGGCCTCCGTCTGCGAACAGGCTGACGCCTTTTCTCAGCCGCGGGGAGAGAGCCCGTCGGGAGAAAAGGGGACGGGAGCCGGTTCAGGGCATCCCGTACAGGAG
>USDZ01000109.1 GCA_900553525.1 uncultured Oscillospiraceae bacterium | reverse complement strand
CTCCCGGTACAGCTTCATATATTCGTTCGCGGAACGGCCCCAACTGAAATCGCTGCGCAGAGCGCGGTCCACCAGAACCGGCCAATCGTTTTTATTGGCATAAGCACCGAGAGAGCGGCGGACAGCATACAGCATATCGTTGGCATTGTATGTCTTAAAGGTAAAACCATTGCCAAAGCCGTCGCCGCAATCCGTGATGGAGTCCTTGAGCCCTCCGGTTTCCCTTACCACCGGAACCGCGCCGTAACGGCAGGCCACCATTTGGGACAATCCGCAAGGCTCGCTTTTTGAGGGCATCAGGAAAATATCGGAGGCGGCGTAGATTTTCTGCGCCAGTTCCGGAACAAATCCGGCACAATATCGAAATTTATCCGGGAATCTGTCCTGTACCTCACGGAAAAAGTTTTCGTAAATCCAGTCTCCGGAACCGAGTATAACCATTTGGAGGGATTCTCCCAACAGCTCATCCATGACATATTTGACCAAATCCAATCCCTTGTGGGAAACGAGCCGGCTGACCATGCCGATCATCGGCATGTCCGCTATCTGCGGAAGGCTCAGCCGCTCCTGAAGCGCGCGTTTGTTTTCGGCCTTGCCGGAGGGATCATCAGCCGAGTAATGGCTGTAAATTTGGGGATCGGTTTCGGGATCATAGGCATCGGTATCAATGCCGTTGAGAATTCCTGAGAGTTTCCATTCCCGCATCCTTAAAATGGAGTCGAGTCCGTGAGAATACCAGGGATCGAGGATTTCTTGCGCATAGGTCGGGCTGACCGTTGTGACACGGTCTGCGGTTTCAATGGCGCCTTTCATCAAGTTGACGCAGCCGTCCTGTTCCACAATCGATCGGGCGGACTGCGGGATTCCAAATACATCTTCGAGGATCTCCATCCCGTATTTCCCCTGATATTGAATATTGTGGATGGTAAAAACCGTTTTCATGTCCCTGTATTCTTCCTGTCCGGCGTAAAACAGAGAATAATAAACCGGAATCAGGGCGGCCTGCCAGTCGTTCGCGTGCAGGATATCCGGTTTGAAATCCACGTACCGGATCATTTCGATTACGGCGCGGGCAAAAAAGGCAAACCGCTCTGCGTCGTCGTAATGACCATAAAGCCCCGCGCGCTTGAAATAGTATTGGTTGTCAAGGAGGTAATAGATCACACCGTTATATTTGGCCTCAAACACGCCACAGTACTGGCGGCGCCACGCCACCGGCACCGAAAAACTAGTCAAAAAGGTCATTCCCTCCCGCAATTCCTGCGGGACGGATTCATAGAGCGGCAGGACCACTCGACAGCCCACCAGCCGAACCCTCAGGGCCTTGGGTAGGGACCCCGCCACATCCGCCAGACCGCCGGACGCGGCAAAAGGCTTAGCCTCGCTCGCCGCATATAAGACTTTCATGCGAACTCCTCCTTTGATGCTTTCCGCAATGGAATCAAACCACCGAGCCTTTGCTGATAAACACCGGATAACTGTCGAAACCGCGAAGCGTGCGGTCATCTTTAATGACGACGTTTTTGTCCGTGATGACACAGTTCAGAGAGGAATCCGCGCACACAAGTGTCCCCTGCATCAGAATGCAATTCTCTACCACCGCGCCGCGATCCACCTTCACATCGCGGAAGACGATGGAATGGCGCACCGTTCCCTGTATATCTCCCCCATCCGCGACGAGGGAATGGGATACCGACGCATGCAGGCCGTAAACAGCGGGCGGGCAGTCCCTCACCTTGGTGTACACCGGCCGGCTGCCCATAAACAATTCATTTCGGACGTCCGGATCCAACAACGCCATATTGGCATGGAAATACCGTTCCAGAGAGGAAATAACGGAAACATATTCATTCACGCAGTAGCCGTAAAGCCGTTTATCCTCTACATGGCGCAGGAGAATATCCCATTCAAAGCTGCCGTAATGCCGGCTGACCGCCGTATCGACCGCCCGCATGAGTTCCTCTTTTCCTATCACGTATAACCCAATACCGTACCGGCTCTCTTCCGGTCCGCCGTTGCGGATCACCATATCGGTCACCCGCCCGTCCGAAGCCGTCCAGAGCAACACATTCTCCAGATCGGCAGGAGGTGTGCCCTTTTTGTAGGCGATGGTCACGTCAGCGCCGGAAGCTATGTGTTCCTCAACCAGACGGTCATAATCGATGTTGCCCACCACATGGCAATCCGACAACACCACATAGTCCTCTTTGGAGTTACGCAAAAAAGGCATAATCCCGTTCAAAGAGGCCACCCGTCCATTGTATAACTCATCGGTATTGCCGAAAGGAGGCAGAAAATACAGCCCCTCATTCTTTCTGGAAAGATCCCAGGACTTGCCGGAACCAATATGGTCCATCAAGGACTGGTAATTGCTTTTGGTAATCACACCGACCTTGGAAATACCAGCGTTGACCATATTGGACAACGGAAAATCAATCAGGCGGTACCGGCCTCCGAAAGGGACGGAACCCAAAGCCCGGATACCGGTGAGTTCCCGCAGGGCTTCGTCGTGCATATTGGAGAAAAGCAATCCCAGCACGTTGTTGTTACGCATGGTTATTCCCCGCCTTTCCGATATCCGTATCGATCATGGCCTTTGCGGGAATGACGCATTCCGGCCCCACATGGACGCCGGAGGCCACCACAGCGACACCCCAGTCTTTCAGATTCTCCACGGTTTCCGGGCGTGCTCCAACGACCGCGCCCTCGCCGATGACGGCATTTTCTGCCACAATGGCGTATTGTACAACGGCGTCCCTGCAAATCCGTGAACCCGGCATAATGATGGAATCGCGAATCTCCGCTCCCTCTTCCACGGTCACGCCAGAAAATAAAACGGAAAAGTCCACCTTGCCGTAAATATTGCTTCCCTCAGAAATCATGCTGTTTTCCACCTGCGCGGAATCTCCGATATAATGGGGCGGAAGCCCTGGATTGCGGGAGTATATCTTCCACTCCGAATCGGACAGATCCAACGGTACTTTGGGATTGAGCAGATCCATATTGGCTTCCCATAGGCTGTCGATGGTCCCAACATCTTTCCAATATCCCTCAAACCGATAAGCGAACATCCGCTCCCCGGCGGCCAGCATGGCAGGAAGCACGTTTTTTCCAAAATCGTTTTGAGAATTCGGATCCCGCTCATCGTCCGTCAGATAATCCCGCAGCTTTCGCCAGTTGAATACATAGATTCCCATGGAGGCCAGATTACTTTTCGGCACCTTGGGCTTTTCATCGAACTCATAGATCGAACCGTCTTCCCGGGTATTCAGGATTCCGAAACGGCTGGCCTCCGACATTTCCACCTCAATAACCGCGATGGTGCAGTCGGCATGGTTTTTCTGATGCTCCGCAATCATTTTGGAATAATCCATTTTATAGATATGATCCCCCGAAAGCACTAGAACGTATTCCGGATCATATCGTTCGATAAAGGCCATATTCTGATAAATGGCATTCGCCGTGCCTTTATACCAATCCGCCCCCTTGTTGCGTTGATAAGGAGGCAGCACATGAACGCCGGCATCCATCCGATCGAGATCCCAGGGTTGTCCTGAACCGATATAGTCGTTGAGTTCCAAAGGCTGATATTGGGTGAGCACCCCCACCGTTTCAATTCCCGAATTGATGCAGTTGGACAAGGGAAAATCGATAATCCGGTATTTACCGCCGTAGGGAACCGCCGGTTTGGCGATATCCCGGGTCAGTGCATACAGACGGCTTCCCTGTCCCCCCGCGAGCAGCATAGCGACGCACTCCTGCTTGCGAAACATGAATACAACCTCCTTGATCCTGGCTTCTGATATTTAGGAAAAAGTAGCTGTCAACCACTCTTTTCGGCTTTTTTCCGGCTCTTCGCTTTAGTCGTTCCTACCTCCTTCGTCTTTGGGTTCGAGGAGCCATTCGCCTTTTTCACCCGAGTCTTGGGGTAAGGTTTTTCCTTTATCAATTCAAAAAATAGGACCGACAAAGGGGGAACCGTCAAATTCAGAGACTGGGCAAACCCGTGCATTGGTACCGGCTCAGAATCGATTGTTCCATTGCTGATTCCGGTTCCTCCAAATTCAGACGCATCGGTGCTGAACACCTCCGCATAAGAACCAAAGACCGGCACGCCGATGCGGTACGGTTTTCGTTCCACAGGTGTAAAATTGCACAAAACAGCCAACTCCCGCCCCTTATGGTCAATGCGGCGAAAAACAATGATGCTTTGCGCATAATCGTCATGTGCAATCCAGGAAAATCCGTCCCAGGAAAAATCGTTGTCCCAAAGCGCTGGTTTTTCTCGGTAAAATTGATTCAGCGACCGCACAAAATGTTGCAGCATTCGATGGGATTCGTAATCCAGCAGCAGCCAATCCAAACCGCTTTCATAGTCCCATTCTTTAAACTGACCGAATTCGCACCCCATAAATAGTAGCTTCTTGCCGGGATGCGCCATCATATACCCCAGGAAAGACCGCATGCCTGCAAACTTCTCCTCATAGCTTCCGGGCATTTTTTGGATCAGAGAGCCCTTACCGTGTACCACCTCGTCGTGGGATATCGGCAGCACAAAATTCTCGGAAAAGGCATAAAAAAAGGAGAAGGTTAGATTATCGTGATTAAATTTGCGGAACCAGGGATCCAGGGAAATATAGTGGAGCATGTCGTTCATCCAGCCCATATTCCATTTATAATTGAATCCTAAACCGCCGTCCCCGGTCGGTCTTGAAACCATCGGCCAGGAGGTGGACTCCTCCGCAATCATCATGGTTTTGGGATAGGCGGCAAATACCTGCTCGTTGAGACGACGCAAAAATTCAATCGCCTCCAAATTTTCCTTGCCGCCGTACTGATTGGGCACCCATTCTCCTTCCCGCCTGTTGTAATCGAGATACAGCATGGAGGCGACGGCATCCACCCGTATGCCGTCCACATGGTACTTGTCCAACCAAAATAGCGCGTTTGAAATCAGGAACGCTTGAACCTCCGGGCGTCCATAATCAAAAACGCAGGTCCCCCATTCCTTATGCTCACCTTTGCGGAAATCCGCATATTCGTAGCAAGGAGTTCCGTCAAACCGGTAGAGTCCGCACTCGTCCTTTGGAAAATGGGCCGGCACCCAGTCGATGATCACGCCGATTTCCGCCTCGTGGCAGCGGTCGATAAAATGCATGAAGTCTTTGGGTGTACCGTAGCGGGAAGTGGGCGCATAATATCCCGTCACTTGATAGCCCCAGGAGCCGTCATATGGATGTTCCATAACCGGCATCAATTCAATATGGGTATACCCCATATCCCGTACATAGGGAATGAGTTCGTCCCCCAACTTATCATAGGAAAAAGGAGCTCCGTCGGGATACTGTCTCCAGGAGCCCAAGTGGACCTCATAGATATTAACCGGACAGTCGTAAAGCGATTGTTCTTCCTTTTTTTTCTGCCATCCCCTATCCTGCCATTCGTATCCCTCGAGATGGTATACCTTCGACGCATTCGATGGTCTGGTCTCAAAGTGAAAAGCGTAAGGATCGGATTTCATCACGCCCCGGCCATCTGGAGTTTCTATATAATATTTATAAGCATCGTATTCTCGAGCCTTCTGCGTAATACATTCCCATATCCCAGTATCTCCGAGCGGAACCATGGGTTGGGCCTCCGGATCCCAATCGTTAAATTCCCCCACTAAGGACACCCGTTTCGCGTGCGGCGCCCAGACACGGAAAACATGTCCTTCATCCCCTGCGAAATGACAGCCCAACCATTCATACGCCCGCATATTTCCAGCCAGACGGACGGTTTCGCCGTCGTGACCCATAGTCGAAAACAAGGCCCGTTCCATATTGCACATCCTTTCCGCCACAGGCAGAAAATCCCTATTCTTATATTATCAAGCCCCATGTTAAAATTCAAGGGAATTTGTGAATATTCTGAAAATATTGACAACTTATTTCGGATATAGTTATTTATACTATACAATTCTTGAGTGCCCGGGACAAAGAAGACGAAGCTTCCCTGTTCTATATAGATTTAGTATATCGGCTGATTGTTAAAAAAAGCGTCGAATGGAGAATAAAAAAGGTCTCCCGCTCCGGAGGGCTGCCCCGGCGGTTGGAGACCTTACAT
>USDZ01000108.1 GCA_900553525.1 uncultured Oscillospiraceae bacterium | reverse complement strand
GCCGGGCGTATCACCCATCGCGGCCCGGATTCCGAGGGATATTATCTGGACGGAACCATCGCCATGGCCTTCCGCCGCTTAAGCATCATCGATCTCGGCGGCGGCAGCCAGCCGATCTATAACGAGGACCGCTCCAAGGTGCTGATGTTCAACGGCGAAATTTATAATTATCGGTCCTTGCGGCAGGATCTGCTTGCGGCCGGGCATGTTTTCACCACCGAGACCGACAGTGAGGTGCTGCTCCACGGGTTCGAGGAGTGGGGGGAGGATTTGTTGCCCCGCCTGCGCGGAATGTTCGCTTTTGCGATCTGGGACAAGCGAGAGGACTCCCTGTTCCTGGCGCGGGACAATTTCGGCATCAAACCGATGCATTACACCCTTCTGCCGACCGGTGCCTTCCTCTTTGGCTCTGAGATCAAATCCCTGCTCGCGCATCCGGATTTCGTCAAGGAATTCCGGCCCGAGGCGCTGGATGCCTACCTTTCTTTTCAATATTCTCTGCCCCGGGAGACTTTTTTCAAGGGAGTTTACTGTCTCCAGCCGGGGCACTGCCTCTGGTTCCGGGACGGCAAAGTCAAAGAGCGCCGTTATTTTGAGGCCGTTTTCCAGCCCGATGAGTCGATGACTCTTGAGGAAGCGGTGGACGAAATCGACCAGGCCTTCACCGACTCGGTGGAGGCTCACCGTATCAGCGACGTGGAGGTGGGCTGCTTTCTTTCGGGCGGAGTGGACTCCAGTTTTGTCGCCTCTTATTTCGGGGGACAGAAGGCGTTTACTGTGGGGTTCGACCATGGCCCTCACTACGATGAAAGCGCCTACGCCGCCGAGCTGGCCGGCCAGCTCGGCATCGAGCATTATGTCCACCGCATCTCAGAGGAGGAATACTGGGACGCCCTGCCCAAGGTGCAGTACGCGCTGGATCAGCCCCTCGCCGACCCGGCCTGCGTGGCGCTCTATTTTGTTTCCAAGTTGGCTGCCGAACACGTGAAGGTGGTATTGTCCGGAGAAGGAGCGGACGAACTGTTCGGCGGCTACCGTATCTATCACGAGCCCGCTTCCCTGTCCGGCTATCAAAAACTGCCCTGGTTCTTGCGGCGGGCTGCGGCGGCTGTCGCCGGCGCGATCCCTTTTGATTTCAAGGGCAAATCCTTCCTCATCCGGGGTTCCAAAACCCTGGAGGAACGGTTCATCGGCAATGCCTATATGTTTACCAAAAAAGAAAAGGCCGCGCTGCTCAAAGATATCCCCGCCACCGATCCTGCTGAACACACCGCCGCCTGGTATGCGCGCAGTAAAGGGCTGGACGATGTCACCCGGATGCAGGCCCTTGACATCAACCGATGGATGGTGGGGGATATCCTGCTCAAAGCTGACCGGATGAGCATGGCCCATTCGCTCGAATTGCGGGTGCCTTTTCTGGACCGGGAGGTGTTCGCCGTGGCCCGCCGCGTGCCGACCAAGCATCGAATTGCCGCCGGCACTACGAAGTACGCTCTGCGCCTCGCAGCCGAACGGCATTTGCCCAAGGCGTCCACCGCCCGTCCCAAGCTCGGATTTCCTGTGCCGGTGCGGCTCTGGCTGCGGCAGGAGCCCTATTACAAACGGGTGCGGGAGGCTTTTACCAGCCCCGCTGCCGAACGGTTTTTCAAAACGCCGGAGCTGCTCCGTCTCCTCAACGACCATTATGCAGAGAAACGGGACAACAGCCGCAAAATCTGGACGGTGTACATGTTCCTGGTATGGTATGGGGTTTATTTCCCCGAGGAATTCCCGTCTGTATGAAGGCCGAACTGCCGCGGCGCAACGTCCCGCCCTTGCAGTTGAGCCGGGAATCGATCCGGATTTCCTCCCCTCCGATACGAACGATACAGGATGCCGGCTCCACGGGATAACCGAACGCGGGGCCGGTTTTTGTGAGCCGAACCATACGGTACACGGCTGGGTATGGCCTTTTGGAGAAATGCCTCGGATGGGCTCTACAAGATAACAGCAGGGTAAAAGCGGTGAATAGCATTCACAATAGGCGTTTCAAGCCCAATTGGTCGACAATGCCGCAGAAATGCCGCAATTTATTCGAGAATACCCCTTGCAATTACAGAACAAATGTTCTATAATCTCAATAGTGAGACCGGTTCTTGAGCCTAGACACAAAAACATATCGCGATTTTGTTGGTTTTACCCAATATTTTTATTAAGTAATGTGAATGATTCGCACGAATAATCTCTGATAACGTCGTTTCTGGACAGTCCCAAAAAGAGGAGCCGTAAAATTAGAGGGGGAAGAAGATGCCGATGGAGATGCAAAAAGAACAGCAAAAAGAGAGCGCACGGGAGGCGAGTTGGTATATACGGGAAATCCAGCGGATACTGCATGCGGCTTCGGTTCATCAGATCATTCTTACATACCGGTTCCTGCAAGCGCTTGTCCGGGAAATGGACTAGCGGGGCTATTGGAAAAAGGGACTTATCCCCTTCCCTGCCGAAAACCAACCATCCGGAAGGCCGGCCGCACCATGTACAATATGTATAAAAACTGGAGAAAGCCGGGTTTTGCTTCTATAAGACCAAATACAGGCCATGAATTAAGGCCTGCAGGGAATTTTAAAAGGGGCTGTTGCTTTTTGCAACAGCCCCTTCTCACCACCCACCGGGCGGCTGGAAAGAGGGAACGGATTTAACCCCCCCCCCCCCTCTTCCTCATCGACGGACGGCTCCTCTTCCATAAGAAACAGATCGTTCGGAGTGCATTCCAGAAGCTGACACAGAATTTCAATATTTTCGAAACGGATACTCTTGGTTTTGTTGTTGTACATGCGGTCGAAATTCTGATAGCTCATTCCCATCTGTTTATATAGCCAGTATTTGGTTTTCCCCTTTTTCTTTAGTAGTTGCGCCACTTGCAGTATGAGCATTCGCGTAACTCCCTTCTATGAGAACCATATTAAGGAGTTTTTCCGCCTCTAGTATAGACTATTACATTATCTAATGTATGCATAACATATGTATAGAGGTAGAATGCGGCGCCCATTGACGGCGGTCCCCGTCCAGCGGGAGGACGCGGGCCGCCACGCCGGGAATCCGGTCTTTTGCTCCTGAGACTTCAAACGGCCCCTTGCTGCACAATGAAATGCAGTAAGGGGCCGTTTTCGGAACGGAAAAGTGTCCCCCGTCGGGATGGAAGATCCGTTTTTGTGGGAACGCGCTCAGCCCCCGTCCGTACCCGAAGCTTCATCCGCCGTGGTTTCAGATGATCCCGTGGCTGCCGCGGCAGTCGTGGGTGTGGGAGCTTCGCCTTGAATGTATTGCGCGCTGACATAACCGATGTCTCCGGTTTCAGTTTTAAATGCAATGCGGAACCAATCGCCCTCTCGGCCCAGGATCTCCACCCGTTCGCCGTATTTCAGGCCTCCGATGCCATAATAGTCCGTCCCGGGCCCTCCTCGAACAACTAGGGAATCGACCGCGCAGTATCCCGTGCCGGAATCAGGCGCCGTCGGAGCTGTGGTAGGCGCCGTGGTTTCGGAAGCTGTAGGGGAAGTGGTGGTTTCCGCGCTGGTTTCCGGCACGGACGCTGAGGCCGCCGGTTCCTCATCCGGGCTGGCGCCGCATCCCGCCGTCAGGGCCGCCAGACATAGCACGCAGAGCAGGACCAGTGCGGTTCGGGTCAAGTGTTTCATCCGTCATCTGTCCTTTCCGTGTTTCCGCGCCCACAGACAGTTCTTGCGGGAGCGGGTTTTAGCTTCGTATATTTTGCCACCGTTTCCACCATAATAAAAGTGATTTTTCACGTTTTGCAAGAAAGGCCCGTGATGATAAGGATATGAAACGAACCGCCGCCTTATCCGTTTTCTGTCTGTTTACCGCCCTTTTGCTGACCGGCTGCGGGGAGGAGGACAACGCCTCCTCCCCCGAACCCCGCCGTTTCACCACCACCTTTGTCCGGATGGATACGGCCGTGAATTTCACGGCCTACTGCGAAACCAGCGGGGATTTCGACCGGGCGGTACAGATCGTTTCGGACACCCTGGATGAGGCCGAGAAGCTCTATGACCGATACGCGGAGGATTCCGCCCTCTCGGCCCTGAACCATGAGGCCGGGACTTTCGTCGTGGTTCCGGAAGCTCTGACCGCCCTGCTTGCCTCCTGCCGGGAGTGGGGGAAAACCACGGCCGGGGTCAATCTCGCGATGGGAGATGTTACCGATTTGTGGCAGGAGGCCCGGCAGACCGGGACCCTGCCGGAGGAATCTGCCATTCGAGACGTCCTCGCCTGTGCGCAAAGCGCCGAATTGGAGTGGTCCGCCGAGGGCATTCGCCTGACCGAACCGGACGCCTCCCTCGATCTCGGCTGCGTGGCCAAGGGCGCCGCGGCTGACGAAGCAGCGGACCGGCTGGCCGCCGCCGGATTCACAACTTATCTGCTTGACTGCGGTACCAGCAGCATCCGCTGCGCCGGGTCCCCGCCTGGCCGGGAAGGATGGACTGTTGCTCTTGTCAATCCCGACAGCCGTCTGAATCTCTCCGGCGCGGTCTCGCCCGCTCCCACCCTGGGCGTTCTCGTCTTACAAGACACGGCCCTTGGGGTCAGCGGAGATTATCAGCGGTATGGGATCTTCGACGGGGATGTCTATGCGCATGTCCTGGACCCGGAAACCGGCTATCCCGCCCGGTTCGTCCGGCAGGTCTGCGTTCTTGCTGACAGCGCAGCGAGGGCGGATTACCTTTCCACTGCGCTGTTTGCCCAGCCTTTTGAACAAGCCTGGCGAACGGTGCAGGAACTGTCCGGCGTTGCCGGTCTCTTTGTCCTGCCCGATGGAAGCCTGCGAATGTCCGAAGATTTCCCGCTGCGCACCGCCTGACGGACGCAGGATCAGAAAGGAGCGGAAGCGTCGCATGAAGCAAACCTTTTTCGGCGGAATCGTGTTTCCTACGAAAGTCGAGGGGAAGGCGCCCGCCGCCTCCCGTCCTTTGGAGGAATATACCCCCTCGGTGCTGGTCCTGTCCATGCGGCAGGGTTTTGGAGGGGAATGCGAGCCCACCGTTTCCCCCGGCGATCCGGTACTTGTCGGCTCCGCTGTAGGCCGCAGCCAGGATGGATTCGCACCCCCGATCCACGCGGGAGTCTCCGGGACGGTCCTGGCGGTGGAACCCCGTCCAACAGCTGACGGGGACGAAGTGACGGCAGTGGTGATCGAAAACGACCGCCGGAACACGTCCGCTCCCCCGCTACCCGCGCTGACGGTGCACGAACCCCCAAAAAAGTGGAGGGAACGGATGCGGGAGGCCGGACTGATCGGTATGGGCGGGGCGGGCTTCCCCACCGACCGGAAATACAGCGGCAAGCCGGTGGACACGGTGCTTGTCAACGGCTGTGAATGCGAGCCTTATCTTACTTGTGACCACCGAATCATGCTTGAGCGCACCGAAAGGGTGATCGAGGGGGCACTCGCCCTCGGTCGGGCGGCGGGAGTCGGACGGGATCGTGTGTTTCTCTGCGTGGAAAAAAATAAACCGGACGCCATTGAGCGTCTTACCCGCGCGGCGGGGAACAGAGTCCGAATCGTCGCCCTGCCAACCCGTTACCCACAGGGAGGCGAACGCCAGCTCATCCAGGCCGTGCTGGGCCGGGAGGTGCCGATGGGCGGCCTGCCCGCCGATGTGGGGGCGGTGGTATCCAACGTCTCCACTGCCGCTGCCATGGGGGATGCCGCTGTCGGGATCGTCTTAACCCATCGGGCGGTCACAGTCGCGGGGGAGGTCGCCCGGCCCCTGAATCTTTACGTCCCCATCGGGACACTATTTTCCGAACTGCTCGAGGCTGCGGGCGGGGAAAGATCCTCCGGGAATCTGCCCCCTCCGTTTTGGGAAAAAGGAGCACCCCGCCGCCTGATTGCGGGCGGCCCCATGACCGGGCGGCTGCTCGCCTCGGCCGACGTTCCGGTGACAAAGGGAAGCGCAGGGCTGGTGGTACTGCCGCCCCAATCTTTTGAAGAGCAGAACTGTATCCGCTGCGGCGCCTGCGCCCGGGTTTGCCCTTCCCGGCTGATGCCTTTTGCCATTGACGCAGCCGTCGTCGCCGGGAAAATGGAGGTCTGCGCCGACTACGGCGCGGTGCAGTGCATTTCCTGCGGCTGCTGTTCCTTTATTTGTCCGGCCCGGCGGTATCTCGCCACCCGGGTCTCCCTGTCCCGCAAC
>USDZ01000107.1 GCA_900553525.1 uncultured Oscillospiraceae bacterium | reverse complement strand
GACCGAAAACGGCAGTGTCTCCCGGGGCATCTGCACCGTGGATGAAACCGGCAAGCTGACCGGCCTGGTCGAACGGACCCGGATCGAATGGAAGGACGGACGCGCCATGTTTTCCGAGGACGGCGGCGAAACTTGGACAGCCCTGCCCGAAGGCTGCCCGGTGTCCATGAACTGCTGGGCTTTCCCCGCCGGCTCTCTGGACAAATTCACCGACAAATTCCGTGAGTTCCTCGATCGCTCCGGACAGGAACTCAAATCCGAATTTTTCCTGCCCTTTGCCGTCGACGAGATGGTGGAGAAGGGCGAGGCGGATGTGCAGGTGCTGCACTCCACCGACAAATGGTACGGTATGACCTATGCCGCCGACCGCCAGATGGTGATCGACGCCATCGCCCACATGATCGACGAGGGAATCTATCCCGCCAAGCTGTGACGGGGAATGGTTTTCTCCTAGGAAAGGATGAATATACGATGAGTTGCGACGCCCTGACCATATCCAAACGCTTTGCCCTGGAAGGGGAACCCGTGGACGCCAAGCCTTACGGCTGCGGCCATATCAACGACACCTATTGCGTCTGCTGCCGGCGGGAGGGGAAACCCCAGCGGCGGTATATCCTGCAACGGGTAAACAAAAATGTGTTCGCCAATGTACCCGAACTCATGGACAATATGATCCATGTCACCGCTTTTTTGAAGGAGCGGGTGCTCGCCGAGGGCGGCGATCCCGACCGGGAGTGTCTCCAGCTCGTGCCCACTGCGGACGGCGCCATGTATTTACAGGATGAAGAGGGCCAATATTGGCGCTGCTTCGTCTTCATCGAGAACGCCGTCACCTTCCAGACCGTCGGAAAACCGGAACATTTCTATTATTCCGCCTGTGCGTTCGGAAAATTCCAGCGGCTGCTGGCCGATTTCCCCGCCGAGACGTTGCACGAGGTTATTCCGCATTTCCACGACACCGCCGACCGGTACCAAAATTTTGAGAAGGCGGTGGCCGAAAATGCCTCCGGCCGTGCGGGTGACTGTGCGGCAGAGATCGCTTTCGTACGCGCCCGGGAGGCCGACACCCATGTCCTCGTGGACCTGCTGGCGGCGGGAGAGCTCCCCCTGCGGGTGACGCACAACGACACCAAGCTCAACAATGTCATGTTGGACGATGTGACCGGCCGTCCGGTTGCGGTCATCGACCTTGATACGGTGATGCCGGGGCTTTCCCTTTACGATTTCGGGGACAGCATCCGCTTCGGCGCCAACCCGGCTGCCGAGGACGAAACCGACTTGTCCAAAGTCTACTGCGATCTGGGGCTGTTCGAGGTATACACCAAAGGCTTCCTCGAGGAATGCGGCGACATGCTCACCGCACGGGAAATCGAGCTGCTGCCTTTCGCGGCCAAGATGATGACCTTTGAATGCGGTATGCGCTTCCTCACCGACCATATCGCCGGGGACACCTATTTTAAGATCCATCGGGAAGGCCATAACCTCGACCGCTGCCGCACCCAGTTCAAACTGGTGGAAGATATGGAAGCCAAGATGGACCAGATGAAAGCGATCGTCGCCAAATACGCCCCCGCCGGGAAATAAAGGGGTCAAAAATCCCGCTCCGGCGCATATGGTTTGCTAAGCCGGGTCTCTCCTGAAAAAAGAGAGACCCGGCTTTACTTTTCCGTCCGGGCAGAATTCCAGGCGGCGGGACCCGACCAGTTGTTGACAATTTAACAATGCGCCGGTATACTGAGTCGGAGATGAACTATAAGGAGGCGATGCCATGGGACTCTCTGTCCAGGGCGTAAGCAAAACGTTCGGGGACCGCAAAGCGGTGGATTCGATCTCGTTTTCGATTGATGAACCCGGCGTGTTCGGCCTGATCGGCACCAACGGGGCCGGAAAGACCACCACCATCCGGATGATTCTCGGGGTGCTGTCCCGCGACGAAGGGGAGATCACCTGGAACGGCGGCCCGCTCAACCGGGAGACGGTGCGGTTCGGGTATATGCCGGAGGAACGGGGGATTTATCCGAAAGTCAAGGTCCTGGAACAACTGGTGTATTTCGGCGAACTGCGCGGCATGACGGCCAAGCAAGCGTCGGCGTCGGCCGACCGCTGGCTGGAAAGGCTGGGCATCACCGAATACCGGGGTTATCTCGCCGAAAAGCTCTCCAAAGGCAACCAGCAAAAGGTCCAACTCATCGCGACGATTCTCCACGATCCCGAACTGATCTTCCTCGACGAGCCGTTCAGCGGCCTTGACCCGATCAACACCGATGTGTTTAAAAGCGTGATCGGCGAACTCATTGCGGCGGGCAAAACCATCGTCATGTCCAGCCATCAGATGGCCACGGTGGAGGAATACTGCCGGGATCTCGTGCTGCTCAACCGGGGAAAAACGGTTTTGCAAGGCAATCTCCGCGAAATCAAGGCGGGCTATGGGCATACCCATCTGTCCGTCGTCTGCCGGGTGGATGTGCTGCCCATAGCCGAGACACATGGCCTGCGCCTGCTCGAAAAAACAGCGGAAGGCTGGGAATTTGGGATCGAAGGAGACGTTCCGGCCCAGGCCTTTCTCAAAGAACTGGTAGACAAAGGGATCTACCCGGATCGCTTTGAAATCCGGGAACCCTCTCTGCACGAGATTTTTGTGGAGAAAGTAGGTGGCACGGCATGAGAGAGGTATGGACGGTCTTCCGCTTCACCCTGCGGGACGGGATTCGGAAAAAGGCTTTTATCCTCACCACGGTGATCGTGCTGGTGCTGATTGTGGCTGCCTGCGCCATTCCCGCCCTGACATCCGGCCGGGACGAATCCACCGAGACGCCACCAGCGGCATCGGGATCCACAGAAAAGACCAGCGTCTGTTATCTTCTCAACCGTACTCAGGGTCTCCAAGGCCTCCTTTCTGCACTGGAGGCCGCCTATCCGGCGGTGGATTTCCGGGTCATCTCCCCGCAGGAACTCGACGGGTGCAAGGCGGAGGTCGAGCAGAGCAAAACCACCTCGATTGTGGAGGTCGCGCCTGGAGAGGGTCTGCCGGCGGTGACGGTGTATACACCGGATATCCTCAGCGGGATTTCGGCCGACGGGGTGGCGGACGCGGTCAGAACCCTATATGTGTCGGAGCAGCTTTCTCAGGCGGGCGTGCCGGAAGAAACCGCCGCTCTCGCCCTGATGCCGCTGACACCCCAAACCGTCATGCTTGGAAAGATGGATCTGTCGGGGTATGTTCTGGGTATGTTGCTGACCATGGTCGTATTTTTTGCGGTGTATTTTTACGGTTACGGCGTGGCCATGTCGGTGGCCGCCGAAAAAACCAGCCGGGTTATGGAGACTCTGATTGTTTCGGCGAAACCTTCCCGCATCCTTCTGGGCAAATGCCTCGGGATGGGGGCGCTGGGTCTCTTTCAAATGGGGTTGTTCCTGCTGGTGGGAGGCGTGGGATTTATCCTGCTGGTCCCCGAGGACTTCACCATCATGGGGATGCCGCTCGCTCTGTCTTCCTTTACAGTTCCATCCGCGCTGCTGGTGCTGGTGTATTTCCTGCTGGGCTATGCGCTGTATGCGATGCTCAACTCGGTCTGTGGAGCCACTGTGAGCCGGGCGGAGGATCTCAACTCCGCCATGATGCCGACGGTGCTCGTCAGCCTGATCGCTTTCTATGCGGCGTTTACGGTGATGTTCCTGCCGGATGAGGGGATCAAGCGGATTGTGACCTATATCCCGTTTACCTCTCCCTTCCTCATGCCTTTCCGGCTGCTCAATGAAACGGTTTCGGCTGGAGATATCGCTATATCCATCGCCCTGCTACTGGTCTCGATTGTCGCCGTTGCGGCGGTTTCCATCCGCATCTATTCGGCCTCGGTCCTGCATTACGGCCAGCGGCTGAAACTCAAGGATCTCTTCAAGCTGCGCACGTAGACATTCAAACGGTTTCTTCTGAAAATCCGCGGTGGGCTGTTCTGTTCGGCCTACCGCGGATTTTTGTCCACCAGACGGGTCCCTCCGTCTTCCGATAAATGGAAAGGGGCCGATGCAAAAAGGAATCCTTTTTGCATCGGCCCTCTTCTCATAGGCGAAACAACGTCTTCTTGATCAGACCGTCAGGGGTTGGAGGAACCGTTCTCCGGCTCCTCTGACGGCGGAAGCGGCGGTTGTTTGGGAGCCCGGTTGAAGATCACCCATTTACTGAAAAAGTAATTGATCACCACCACCAAGACATTGGTGAGAATCTTGGCGACCGCGTTGTGTACACTGAGCAGGTTGACCAACAGCAGCATCCCGCCCATATCCACAACATACGAAGCAACCCGCGCACCAACGAACAGCGCGAATTCCCGCGCCGCAGCACCGACGGATTCTGTTTTGCTCCGGAATACAAAGAGCTTGTTGGTGACATAAGCGAACAGGACGGAGAGAATCCAGGCGGTTGTATTGCTGACGACATTGGCGGCTGTCGCCCCGAAGCCGGTGAGCAGCAACAGCTTATACAGCGGCAGATAAGACACGATGTTGACCGCGGTGGTCAGGGCGCCGAACGCCACATATCCCACGGTTTCCCGGTTGACAATCTTGGGAAAGCGCTTCCACATCCATCGGAAGAGCAGCACACACAGCAGCGTGGCCAGGGACGCCGCTACGTTCAGAGCGCATTCCCCCACCCGGGGACGCCGCCCGGGGATCAGAACCTGGAAAAGCTCGGCGACCACGGCGAACAGAATACAGCCGGCCATGGACAGGCCGCAGGCCGCGCGTAGCCCCGTTCCCTGCAAACGAAGCGCACGCAGCATCAGCAGCACAAGCCCCGCGTAGCCGAGAAAGATCACGCCCGCACAAGCGGCTTTTCCGATCAAGACGGACGCTTCGACGGAAAGACCGTCTGGCACCATGGCGCCTATCACGGCCTGCGCGGCGTCGGCAGTCATGGCCAGCATCCGGCTGGTAACGGGCAGGCTCTGCACCGACAGCAGCAGCATGGCCGCAAGCCATAACGCGACCGGAAGCCATGCCCACAGGGCATCGTGACGGTGTTTAGGATGGACGGATTCCATCGGTATCCCGCCTTTCCTGTGTTTTGTCTCCCTCGTTCGCCCGCCAGTCCCGCAGAACGGCCGCCACGCCGTTTTCCGACAAGGGAAGGGTCACACGGTCCGCCACGGCCTTGACGGGATCCGCCGCATTTCCCATGGCGACACCCATACCGGCATAGGCGATCATATCGAGATCGTTCATACTGTCTCCGAAAGCCAGGCTGTTCTCACGCGGAATCCCCAACGCCTCGAGAACCCGCCGCATTCCATCCGATTTGGAGCAGCCGGCCGGGACGGCTTCGACGTAATCTGGATGCCGGATCACGTGGAGATCCGAAAGACATGCCCCCAACACGTCGTCGAGCGGGCGGAAATAGGTCAGTTTGGTAATCACCTCACGCGGATACCGGGTCAGAAAATCCTCTCCGCTTTCCACCTTGGGCCAGGGAAGCCGTGTATCGCCGAGGGAGACCTGAAACATGCCGGTTTCCCCTTCCAAAACGCAGACATATCCGGTTCTGGCACTGACATCGGCCACCTGACGGATGGTCTGCTCGGATAAAAAGCGCCGGAAAATCGTTTGGCCTCCCAGCGTAATATGGGCGCCGGCCCCCGCGACAATACCATCGAACCCGATGTCGAGAATCGCCGGATACAGATGGGCCGGAGCCCGGCCGGTGCAGAGAAACACGGCGTTTCCCCGACTCCGGAAAGCCCGAATGGCATCCCGGTCGGCGGGGGAAGGCGGGGCGTTGTCGACCGCCAGCGTGCCGTCCAGATCGAAAAACGCGGCATACCGGGGGGACGGGCTGTGAGACCCGGTCATGTGGGTTCCTCCTGTATCTGTAGGATGGCGGCGGCGTTGCCGCCGAGAATGGCGGCCGATTCCTCAGGCGTAAACCGCTGCTGATCCAGAAACACGCGCATTTGTTCCACCGCGTGTGTTTGTTCGGTCCAGGGAGAATCGGTGCCGAACAAAACGCGGTTGGGACCGATTGTCCGGAGAATATCCCCAAACAGATCCCAGCGGTCGGGATGCTCCGGAACCGAGCGGCTGGTATCGTAATAGAAGTCGGCCCCTGCAAGGGTACGCACGGCCTCTTCCCACATCCAGTCCCCGCCCAGATGAGCCAGGACAATCCGGGTATCGGGCGCCGCGTCCCGCAAACGGGCAGCCCGGTCGGGCGTACAGTGGAAAGG
>USDZ01000106.1 GCA_900553525.1 uncultured Oscillospiraceae bacterium | reverse complement strand
GCCATAGGCGGCAGCATCACCGACACTACCCACGCAAGCACACGGTAAACACCGAGCACCAGCGCACCATGAAGCCAATCGGGAGCATGCAGAAAAACAAACAAGTCACTGAGACGATCCTGAATCCAAAATAAACCGTCTGCGAGAAGCTGAGAAGGAACGTTGGCCCCCGAAATCGTCAGCCAGAAAATCACACACAGGAGGAGCAACATCAACGGGATTCCAGTGATTTTACTGGTTAGAATCCGGTCAATCCGGCGGTCTCTGGCCGCATATTTATCCGATGCGACAAATACCGCGTCGCTGCACATCTCCTCCGCATGCAGCACGATGCAGGAGACAAGGACATCCTTGAGTTTTTCCAGCTCTAGCCCGCCTGCCAGAAGAATGCCCTCCGCCTGTTTCAAAGTATCCTCCATACCAGGCAAATCATACAGAGAAACGCCGAGAAACCGGTCGATCGAACGCAGAATATCTTTCTCTCCTTCGAGCAGACGAAGGGCCACCCAGCGGGGATTGATCTTATTTCGGACCGGCTCTTCCAGAAGCGGAAGCAACAGTGAAACACATTTTTCCACGGGCCGGGTATACTTTAGAAAATCCGGAGATATAAAGGCCTCTTCTTTCGGGAGCCGGCATTGTGTTTCTACCGCTTTCATCAACTCTTCCAGCCCTTTCCTGCTGCGGGCCGAAGTGCCCACCACCGGTACCCCCAGATTCCTGGAAAGTTGATCAAAATCGATTTGAATCTGTTTTTTCTTTGCTTCATCCATCAAGTTGACACACACCACTACCCGACGAGTGATCTCCAGCATCTGAAGTACCAGATTCAGGTTGCGCTCCAGACAAGTCGCGTCGCATACCACCACCACGGCATCGGGTTCTCCAAAGCAGACGAAATCCCGGGCTACCTCTTCCTCGGCCGAATGGGCCATTAGAGAATATGTACCCGGTATATCTACAAATGTATAGGATCTTCCTCGAAACTGGCAGTGTCCCTGTGCGTTGGACACAGTCTTGCCCGGCCAGTTTCCGGTATGCTGCTTCATACCGGTCAATTCATTGAAAACCGTACTCTTTCCCACATTGGGATTGCCTGCCAAAGCGATCACTTTGTCACCGGGGGCCCTGTGGATTACAAGGCCCCCGTCTATCGCGCTTTTTCCTGTTGATTTAGCCGTTAAACCCATTTCCATCCTCCCCTATCCGCAGGTATCTCATAGAAGCCCATCAGTCCAAATGTAAAGGAATATCCCCTTAGTTTAATCCTTTTACCAGGATCTGAGAGGAATCCTCGCTTCGCAGCGCTATAACGGCTCCCCGGATGAGATAAGCGACCGGATCTCCAGCCGGACTTTTCAGCAAACAGGAGACGCGGGTCCCTTCAATCAATCCCATATCCAGCAGGCGGCGGCGCATACTCCCGGTGGTCAACAGCTCCTGCACCTTGACGGTCTTGCCTTCGGGGACAGCGTTTAGGCACATCGCCTTTGGTTCTCCTCCATTCATAAAGTTCATCTCCAAACATAAACTGGAATATACCGCGTTGTTGGCATTCGGAAATTCTGTTTCCTGCTACCAACTTATGCAGACGGGTTATTTCCGGACACAAGAGGAGGCGGATTTTTTGAGTGACAAATTCGGCATGGAATTCCACACGCTCAAGGGATATCAAATGCACAACGAAGGCGAGATCACCGAATCAATGGAAGACTATCTCGAAATGATCGGCCGCTGTATACAGGCGAGCGGATACGTCCGTGTCGGTACGCTGGCGGCAAAGCTCAATGTCCGCCCCTCCTCGGTTTCCAAAATGGTCGGGAGGCTGCGGGAACTCGGCTTGGTACAGTTTGAAAAATATGGGCTAATTACACTGACAAAAAGAGGAAACGAGATTTCTTCTTATCTTCTCTGGAGGCACGACGTACTCCTTCGCTTCTTCCAACGGCTTAACCGTACGGGAGGCCAGTTGTCTCTGGTAGAGCAGGTGGAACATTTTATGAACCGTGAAACGGTTGAGAATCTCGAGCGCCTTCTGTCCGTTTTCCCCAAGAACTTGGACGGATAAAATCCCTGCCGCAAATCTCACAGTGACTCTTCGTTTTATTTTTTGTATGCAAAAAGGACAGACTTTTCTTTGTCTGTCCTTTTTGCTCTTTATTTTTTTGTTAGCTGTTAAGCGAAACCCGGCATTATGCAAGCGCGGCTGCTACAGCGTCACCCATTTCGGCCGTTCCAATCTTCCGGCAGCCTTCCGCCGCGATATCCGGGGTACGCAGCCCTTCGTCGAGTACTCGCTCCACCGCTTTTTCGATAGAATCTGCGGCGCTCGTCTCCCCCAGAGAATACCGAAGCAACATAGCAGCCGAGAGAATGGTGGCCAACGGATTGGCGATATTCTGTCCGGCAATATCGGGCGCGGATCCATGGATCGGCTCGTATAATCCGCGGGTTCCCTCTCCCAGAGAAGCGGAAGGCAGCATGCCGATAGAGCCGGCAATCTGAGAGGCCTCATCCGATAGAATATCCCCAAACATATTCGAGGTGACGATCACATCGAACTGCTTTGGATCCCGAACAAGCTGCATGGCGGCATTGTCCACATACATATGATGGAGTTCCACATCCGGATAGTCATGCGCCACCCGGATTACGGTTTCCCGCCACAGACGCGAGGACTCCAGCACATTGGCCTTGTCGATGCTGTGAACCCGGCCACGGCGCTTGCGGGCCGTATCAAAAGCCACCCGGGCAATTCGCTCTATCTCCGGGACCGCGTATCTCTCTGTGTCATAGGCCGACTCGACCCCTTCCACGGTGTCCCGTCCCCGTTTTCCGAAATAAATCCCTCCGGTCAGTTCCCGGACAACCAGCAAATCCATATCGTCTCCCACAATGGAGGGACGCAAAGGGCAGGCATCCTTCAGCGGTCCATAAATCTTGGCCGGACGTAGATTGGCAAACAGTCCTAAAGCCGCTCGTATCCCCAGCAGGCCGGCCTCAGGCCGCTGGTTTCCGGGCAATGTATCCCACTTATATCCGCCCACGGCCCCCAGCAGAACCGCGTCGGACGTTTTGCAGGCGGTTACCGTCTCGTCCGGCAGTGGCGTCCCCTCCGCATCGATAGCGCATCCCCCCATCAAAGCGTCGGTATAGTTGAGACAGAACCCATATTGGGAGGCAGCGGCATCCAGTACTTTGACTGCCTCCTGCACAATCTCAGGACCAATACCGTCGCCCTTCAGTAAAGTAATCCGATAAGTATTCATACGACCGTTCTCCTTCATGTTAACTTATATGCAATGGCAAAGAAACGACGAAACCAAAAGTTCAACACACCATTCTGTCCGATAGGATAGCGTTTCCGCAGTTTATCCAGAAACTCCTGCTCAAACGGATGTCGGAGGGCATCTGGCAAAGCCTCGAGATAAGGCCGCAGGCCCGTGCCGCGGTACCAGTCCAGCAGCCCTTCATAACCTTTTAGCCGATGGAGATAGGTGGTTTCCCAAACCTCCAAACAAACGGCTTTGTCCAGCAGCAAGGCCTCCATTCTCTCTCCCGTCATTTCCCATAGACGGGCCGTATTCAAAACGTAAGCTGCATACGGCGATTCTTGAGCTGTCTGCTGCAGCGCCGTATGTACCTCCCGGGATTCCAGCCGAGGCCCATAGTCCCGCTGAGGCTTGGAACAGGGTACCTGTATAGCGAGGGCACCGCCAGGCGCAACAAGGTCAAACAGATGCAACACCGTTTCTTCCGGATCCGGCATCCACTGCAGAACGGCATTGGAATAAACCAAGTCGAACAGCCCCAGGTCATGCAGATTCTCTCGTAAATCCCGCCGGATAAAAGTCACGGCGGGTAAAATCTTCTGAGCCTGACGGAGCATGTCCGGCGATGAATCCAGACCAGTCAGTGCGGCATCCGGCCATCTCTCCGCCAGAACGGCGGTACTATTGCCCGGACCGCAGCCTGCGTCCAGGACGGTACGCGGATGCAGAAGAACCGCGTTCGCCAGATCCCGGGCGGGACGGGTCCTTTCGGCTTTAAATTTCAGATATTGATCCGCATCCCAATTCGGCATCGTTTCACACCTTGTCTCTGGCTTCCGCCCGATTCATGGCACAGAGAACGCCTTGAATAGAAGCAAGATTGATATTGCTTTCGATTCCAACGCCGAAAACCGGTTTCTTATCCGGGGTCTGGAGTTCAATATAGGCGATGGCTTTGGAGTCCGAGCCGGTGGAAATCGCATGCTCGTGATAGGATTGGAAGGTGTAACCAGTAATGCCGATGCTGCGGAGAGCATTGAAGAAGGCGTCGAGAGGCCCGTTGCCGGTCCCCTCCAGTTCCCGGCGAATCCCATCCACGCTCAAAGCTCCTTTGAAGTGTACGCCGTTTTCACTCCCCGACTCTTCAAAGAGAGTATGCCCCGCCAGAGCGTACTTTTGCGGCACCTCCAGATAATGCCGGCGGAAAACGCCAAATAACTCGTCGGATGAAAGTTCCCGGCCGACCCGGTCGCATTCTGCCTTGACCAGTGCTCCGAACTCAGGGTGCATGGCCTTAGGCAGATTGTAGCCGAAAACGGTCTGCATGACGAAAGCAGCACCGCCTTTGCCCGACTGAGAATTGATGCGAATAATAGGCTCATACTGACGCCCGACATCCGCCGGATCGATGGGCAGATAAGGAATCTCCCAATACTCCGTACCGGAATCCCGCATGTACTGCATTCCCTTGTTGATCGCATCCTGATGAGAACCCGAAAAAGCGGTAAAGACCAGTTCCCCGGCATAGGGCTGCCGCTCCGGCACCCGCATCTTGGTACACCGTTCATACATGTCCTTCAAAGCGGGCAGACGACTGAAGTCGAGACGCGGATCCACCCCTTGGGTGTACATATTCAACCCCATGGTAACGATGTCTAGATTACCGGTTCTCTCTCCATTTCCAAAAAGAGTGCCTTCCACCCGTTCAGCCCCAGCCAAAAGCGCCAGTTCCGATGCAGCTACACCGGTGCCCCGGTCGTTATGGGGATGAATACTGATGATCGCGGCCTCCCGATTCGGTAAATGGCGGATAAAATACTCTATCTGATCGGCATAAGTGTTGGCCGTACACATCTCAACGGTGTTGGGAAGATTGAGAATGACAGGGTTCTCTTTGGTGGAGCCCAAAGCCTCCATCACTGCGGTGCAGATGGCTACGGCGTTATCCATCTCCGTTCCCGAAAAACTCTCGGGGGAATATTCATACCGAATCCGGGTATCCCCCTCATAGCTTTCGGTCAACTCTCGGATGAGCTTTGCCCCCTCCACGGCAATATCAATAATTCCGTCCATATCTTTATGGAACACCACCTTGCGCTGGAGGGTGGAGGTAGAGTTATAAAAATGGACGATCACATTCTTAGCGCCCCGGATGGCCTCAAAGGTACGGCGAATCAAGTGCTCTCTGGCCTGAACGAGAACCTGAATGGTCACGTCTTCCGGGATATGGCCGCCCTCAATCAGTTCCCGGCAAATCGCATACTCTGTCTCGGACGCTGAGGGGAAACCCACCTCGATCTCCTTGAATCCCATATCACACAAGGCTTTAAAAAATTCAAGCTTTTCCTCCATATTCATCGGATCAACCAGCGCCTGGTTACCGTCCCGCAGGTCTACGCTGCACCATATCGGTGCCTTCTCGATCACCCGGTCGGGCCATTTCCGGTCGGGCAGCGGGACAGGCTTGAAAGGCATGTATTTTTTAAATTGTGGTTTCATCTCAATCCAGCCTCCTATACAAAATATAAAACGCCCGTCCCCAAGTTACAGGGACGGGCGAAAACTCGCACGTGGTACCACCCAGTTTTAGGCGCCGAAACGCCCCTCTACCGCTCCTCCGCAACTGAACGCGGAAAGCGTCGGCCGGTAACGCGGCCAAGCGGCCCGCCCTACCCCATAAAAGGCTCGGACGAACGACTCCGGGATGAGCTATCCACACGGGCTCCGCCGCCGGTTCACACCTACCACCGGTTCTCTGAGGATCGAAATCCCATGTCTTATTCCCTTCAACGTCTTTAACTGGCATATCCAGCTGTTACAAATTATTATAAATGCCAGAACTCTGTTTGTCAAGAAAAAATCCGGCCTCTGGAGATAAACCGGCTTCGGGACATAATATAAGTCATGACCACCCGTAAAACGGGTGGCATGAAGGAGCCCTAGAAGGGCATAGG
>USDZ01000105.1 GCA_900553525.1 uncultured Oscillospiraceae bacterium | reverse complement strand
GGACCGCCTTTCTTTTGCTCTTTTCTTTCTGTCCAGTTTATTATACACCCTACAATAGGCGCCTTTTTGTCACTGTCTGTTTTTACTGGGGCGGTTCACAGTTTCCGGGGCTCTTTTTTGCCTCGGGGCACACGAAAGGCACACGGGGCAGGATGGCGTTGAAATCTCAGGCAGTCCATTACCGACACTTTTTCTTGTCTGCTGCATACCAACCGAAAAGAAGCCCTGCCGCCGCAGGATATCCTGCGGCGACAGGATCAAAGAGTTTTTTATATAAGGGCCTTTGCGTTGTTCCAGTATTCAAACTGGTTTTCCATGCGTTCCTTTTGTTCCGGGGTAACACTGTTCATTTTGGCTTTAGCTGCGGTGACGGCGGCGTCAATGGTCTGAACCCAGGAAGAAGTATAGACCTCAAAAGGCTCGGGCGGCACCCAGCAGATCGTATTGGTGGAGCGGCAGTTCTCGCTGCTGTCGGCGAGCGCCTTGTAATAAGCAAACATCTCATTGGCAGCATTTCCAAAAAGCTTCTGACAAGCATCCATGAGGATCTCTTCGCCCGTCAGGCTGCTGTCCCACATGCCTTTGGAGGAGACGTACCAAAGCGGCCACCGTAAGGCAAAGCTGGCGCGGTTTTCACGATAGGTGGAACTGGGACCCTGATCATAATAAATGTAGGATGCCCCGTTATCTTTCCACAGCTTCTGATTGCGGGTGGCAACATTCCCCTGCACCCAGGGAATTTCCGCCCATGCGGCCTTATCTGCAGCAATGCAGTTCCATTCCCAAATGGAGACAGTCTTGACATCGGCCTTTTGGATATAACTTTTGAAGTTATCCAGCCAGGATTGGGTATAGGTGTTGTGGGTGATAGCGTTGAACCCGGTCGGAAGTTTGAGATTGAGGTCGAGCGGTGCCATCATGCTCGTCTCGCGGCAGAACATGACATCCACCATTGGATCCGCCTTGATGTTGCTTTGAGGCGGAAAATAAATGGAGTGGTAACTCAGAATCGTCAGCTTTTTATCCGGATACTTCTTTTTCAGTTCTGCCGCCACGTTATTGGCGAAGGTCAGCAGTTCGTCGGTATCGTTGCCAAGCTGGGTGCATTCGCTGCATTCACACCAGTTCTTTTCCCACCCGTCGTTGGCGCCAATAGCGTAGTTGGTCAAGTTGGGACGCTGATCAAAGACTTCGATGAGCTTTTTAGCTACCTCTTTGGCGAGCTCCTTGTTGGAATAGCAATACTGCCAATAGGTATCCGACGCACTGTACGGATCCCGTCGGCCATCCACAAGGGCAAACCATTCCGAATGGCTCGGATAATACGTTTCCCTGGGCACAAGCTTGGAAATGTTGTGTCCCACGTCTTTTTCGTCCCCGCCCATGTACCATCTTTCCGAAAACTTTTCGTAATTGATGAAGACATTGCTGATTCGGGCAGAAAACTGGGGAGTATGGTCAATGTTCAATTGATCTAACGCAATCGTTTTCATTTCCGGAATGACCTGCCACAGGGCCTGGGGACCGTACCAACCGCATCCGATTTTCTCGAGAAACATATTGACGGCAAACTGCGTGCCCTTATATTCCGCATCATCGTTCCCGATAAGAACCAAATTGTTGTCCTGGCGCTTGACAATCACCCGTTCCTTAGACGGATACCCGGTAGGTTGTGCGATGCCGAGCTGCTCCGTTTGGGCCGTGGGGCCCACCAGGATCCGGTTGGGCTGCGGAATCGCGGCATTATCCGCCACGATCTCCAGCTTGGCGCCGGTGATTTGTTCCAGCACCTTTTGCAGATCCTCCGCCGCGTCTTTGACTTTCTCGGATGGAGAGGAGGGGATGACGATGCAAGCCTTTGCAACACCGTCCTTGGTGATGACAAAATGGTCATCGGTCGGATCGACAAGCACAGGCGAGGTGGGCGTGGTAACGCGAGAACCGTCGGTGGAACCGGAATCCGAGGAAGCGCCGGGATCCACCCCGTCTGTACCAAGGGGATCGGTGGTGGAATCGGTTCCCGGTCCGGTACCTGCGGAGCCGCTCCCGCTCAGGGAGGACTCCGTAGCCGGTTCTCCGGACGGCTTACATCCGGCTACGGCCAGGATCATCCATAACGCCAGCAGTCCCGCTCCGATCTGTTTGATTTTCATGGGCATATCCCTGCCTTTCCTGGTTGGTTATGAGTTGTCCCCTTGGATCACGCCGTTGGCCTCGTCCACCTTTTGCTGATAGATGGGGGTGTATTCCGCGATGGCCTGCGGAATGCTCTGTCCCGCGGCGATAGCCTGGCAAATTTCGAACGCGCCGCCCACGGCTGAGTCATAACTGTTGATAGGATACAGCTTCTCGCCGAGTTGTTCATAGATTTGCATATGCTCGGCCGGGAAGTTGGCGTAATTTTTCGCGTTGTCCTCCGCTTCGCCGTTGATGAGCATATCGATCAAAATCCCGGAATGGTAGGGAGTATCGCAACCATTGCCCATCGCGTAGCCAAAGGCCGTCATGGGGGTCAGGCCGTCCGGATTGTTCGGTCCTGTGGCCATGGGAACCATGCCGTATTCAAAATCGCAAAGGCCGTATTCCTTGGCCTCCAAAATATTTTGCTCGACCCATTTGAAATCGGCCAGCATGGCGGCCGAACCGTTATAGAAAGAGGTCCAAGGCGTCCCTTCCCAGCCTTCCCACTTGTTGGTGTACCAAGCGTCCTGGATGACCTCCAGGGACTTCATCAGGTTGGGATCGGTGATGTTTAAGGTGTATTTGTAGTTTTCATCGAGCTTGACCATAGAGGTGGCGTTCGCCCCGAAGAAGATGTAGGGGTAATTGCAGGCGAGGCCCCAACGTTTGCCGCTGTTGTCGCTGTAGGTGAGTTGTTTGGCAATGCGGGCCAGACTGTCAAAGTTCCAGTTTCCGGCTTGATACAGTTCTTCCGGCGTTTCCAAACCCTCGCTCTCAAAAATCTCCTTGTTATAGAACAGTACACAAGGATCCGGCTCGGTCACGGCCACGTAATAATTGCCGTTGTAGCAGAAGACGGTGTCCATGGTTTCCTTATGCAGATTCGGATTGCTCATGTCGATATAATCCTGCAGAGGCTGATTGATACCCCGCAGGGCATACATGGGATTGTTGTTGGCGCTGTCCTGGAAGACGTCGATCGGCTCTCCACTGCTGGCGCTGGTACGAAGCTTGACCATCCAGTTGTCAATAGACGCGGTAATCAGTTCCAATTCAATATCGGGATACTGCTCTTTGAAAGCCTTAAGAACTTGGTTTTCGAACTTGCTTTCGTCTTGATAATCAAATGCAGGAAGCATAAACGTGAGTTTTTTGCCTTTTTCGGCCTCTAACTGGGAGGCCTTATCCTGTCCACCGGATTCTCCTCCGGGAGTGGTGTTGCCGCTGCAGGCGGCGATCGAGACGGTCAATAGAGCCGTAAGCGCAACGGCCGCCAACCGGATGAGGGAGTTTTTCATCATGTTGTTTCAATCCTTTCCTGCCAGACTGGCAAAAACTGAAGGGAGCCGGTCAGCCGACGATGCCGCTGCGCTCCACGCCTTCGGTAAAATACCGCTGGAGAAATACATACATTAAAACGAGAGGGAGAAGGGTCAGCAGGCAGCCGCAGGCGAGAACGGGTTCTTTCATCAGCCCGAGTTCCTGCCCTGTCATCCCGCCCATGCCTTGCAGCCCCTGGCTGTAAGTACCCAGCAGCTTGCTCATATTGGTCAGACTCACGGACAAGGGAAAATCCGCCCGGAAAAAGATGGCCGAGAGATAATAGTCGTTGTAATACCATACGATGGAAAATACCAACACGGTGGCGATCAGAGGCAGGGTGTTCGGAACCATGACGCGCAGGAAGGTGCCGAAGGAGCCACAGCCGTCGATCATCGCCGCCTCTTCCAGTTCCACCGGCATGTTGCGGAAAAATTGACGGATGATGAAGATGCACAGTCCCGACCGGATCCCCATGCCGAAGAAGGCCAGAATGTAGAATACCGCCGGACTGTCAATGAGGTTAATCGAGACGGGCTGGCCGGTGATAAGACCGATCAGGGACCCGATGCCAAAATAGTTAAAGCTTTTCATATTGACGAACAGGGGGATAATATAGGACTGGACCGGTACGATGATGGTGAAAATCAGCACACCGAAAAACAGGCTGCGCCCTGGAAAGCGAAATCGTGCAAAACCATAGCCGGCCAGGAGCACGGTCACGAGCTGTAACAACACGCTTGGTACCAGGATGGTTACCGTTTTCAGGAGGGCCTTGGGATAATCGAGGATTTGGACGGCAACGTTCATGGCTTCCAGGCTGAACTGCTGGGGAATCCAAACTACAGACGGATTGTAAATGTCCTCAAGCGATTTAAAGCCCGACGAGAGGATGAACAGTATGGGATAGATCATAACAAAGCAAAGCCCGATGAGCAGGACCGCTTTGCCGAAGCCTCTGATCAGACGGCCGGCCAGACGCGCGGAGCGCACCCGGTTTGGAAAAACCTTTCCGAAAGGGCTGTGATTCCGTATGTTTGGCAAGTTGACCATAGAGTTCATCCCTTTGCAATTATGATAGAGCCCGCCGGGCGGGGACCGCTGTCAAAGCAGCGGTCCCCCGCCCGATGGAAGATCGAGGATCAGCGATGTTTTTTACGGAAAGTCACCAAAGCGACGGACGCGGCAGCCGCACCCACACCCAGGACGGCCATGGGGAATCCGACCCCGGTGGGAGGCGTCGAGGGGACGGATTCGTCGGAGGGATCATCGGTCGAGGTATTGGAGCCGTCCTCCGGCGTGGAAGGCGTCGACGGATCGGAAGTGCCGGGGTCTGCATAGGGGGTATAGGTCTCGTCAAAGGTCCGGATTTTGTAGTCGTCCGGGGTATGAGTGGTGAGGGTTTCCGCTACGTTGTAGCTGTAGCTGTACTTGGTATCAAAATGGGCGGCCCACAGGTACAGCCCGGCTTTGCCGCCGGTCGTGGTGGGCGTGATATGCGGAGCGTCATAGGTGGCCCCGTCCACAAGATCGGTGTCGGTCTCAAAACTGTAAACCACATTGCCGTCCTTGTCCAGAACTTCAAAATCGGCTAGAGAATATTGACCGGTGCAGCCCCAGGAACACCAGAACTGAGCATACCAGTTGGTAATATCGTCATAATTGAAGGTGAAGGGGGTGCCGTCACCTTTCAGGAAGGGAACCCAACCGTCGGTGTCGGCCGTCAGCCCGTGGTACGTGCCCAGGGGATTTCCCATCAGGAAGGCCGGGTTTTGGGCTTGCGCTATAGCATCGGAATCCCGCTGGGAGGTGTTCTTAGCGAAGTTCTCCACTTTGACCATGCCGCGGAGGGTATAGGGGCTGCCTTCCGCTGTAAAAACCGTGGTGCCGGGATCCTTGACGTTCAGATGAAGATAGGCGAAGTTCTCCGGATAACTGGTTTCACCTTCGACGTTGGCCGGAATGTCCAGTGTGAGCACCCGGTTGGGGGTGTAGGTGGATCCACCGGCGGTCGCAACCCGGATAGAGGCGTCGCCGCCGCTGATGACCGGGGCCCACATAAAGCTCGGTTCGCTGCTCTGCTTGCGGGAGAAATCGGTGATGCCGGAGAAACAGGGATCGTTGGCCAGGGAATAGACGATCTCGTCGTCCTTGTCCGCAATCACCAGGTCGGCGATAGTGAAATCACCCTTGGCGTTCGTCATGGTGAATTCCAGGATGAATTCACAGTATACGTCGTCCTCTTGAGAGGCGTCGATGGCGTCAATGACAAAATGAGGGCCGTTCTCGGTCACCATCTCAACAAAACCGTTTGTATCAGACGTCCAGGTGCGCAGGTTGACAGTCTTGTAAACCAGGTCATTGCCGCCGGCGGGGAAATACCCGTATTTCACCGTCAGGCTGACCCCGGCATCCGCATCGGCATTGATGGCCTCGAAGTTCTCGATGTTCATTCTGGCCCATACGTGGTAGGGCCCATTGGGCTCCTCCAACGCACCGATATGGCTGGGGAGGACCGACATCTTCAAGGCGGCTGTGGAAGCCGAGTCGTTGGAAATGGTGATGCTCCGGTTCGGGGTGTAAGCGGCTTCTTCCGCTCCGGCGCCGATCGCCATGGCGCCAGCGAGGACAAAGATGCAAAGGAACATGGACCACATGCGTTTGAGACAATGCCGTTTCATTCCAGACACTCCTTTTTTATTCGTTTACAAACAGTCCTGTTTGTAGGGTACAGAGAAACATCGCCCGGATAGTTTATTCGTCTTTGGGGGGTTCCGAGCCGCTCTCGGCAGACGGTTTCATCCAGGGC
>USDZ01000104.1 GCA_900553525.1 uncultured Oscillospiraceae bacterium | reverse complement strand
GTCTTATAGACAGCGGTATTGTCTTTATTGGTGAACAGAATCTGGTTCTCCTGCTGTTGCACCTCCACCTGGCCTAGTTCCTTGTTTTCCGCCATCTCAATAAAGGTGCCGTAATCCACCTGCTGCACCTGACGCTGCATCAGCCAGGGCATGGCGAGAAAGTTAAAGAGCAGCAGAACCAGCAGCACAATGATATAGTAATAGATCAAAGGCTTCTTCGGCTTTTTGACTTCATTCATCGTGAACTTCCTCCTTTTGTTCTTCCCAACTCATTTGCAGGTCAAGGGCCTTTAACGCCGCAATCAATGCGTAGCGTGTGGACTGGACGGCAAAATCAATGGCATATTCCGCATAAAGAGCTGTAGCTTCGGTGCGGTCTTCCGGTGACGTACTGGTTTCACAGTGCAGATACTCCGGAAGCTCCTGCTCCAGAATTTTTCGGACGGTCTTGTAATATTCCAGCTGAGCGCCGGCCAGTGCCGCCACCGCCTGAGAACGGCTGCCTTCTACGTTCTTCTGTAACAGAAGTTCGTTTTCTTTATACTCATCTGTCGCTTTTTGCAATTCCTGCTGAATTTTGGGGTGGTCTTCCTGCTGGCAGAGTCGAAGTCGGCTCTGCATACGCCCGTATTGCTGCTCCAGCTCATACAGCTTGATGGCAAACATCCCTTCGTTTAATTTCATAGTCAAGACTCCTTTCCCGGTGTCGTATATCCTGTGTCTTCAGTTATACCAGACCATATGAAAACCCGCCACTTGCAATTTTCGGAATCTGTATAGACAGAATTGTCGAAGTGTCAATCTTTTTTACCCTTCGGCGGTTCTGTAAAGACAAAAACGGGAAATTGCAAGTGTTGCTTTTTCGATGAATCTGCTATCCTATATCTAGAATCATACAGAACAAAATACCGCCCATATTGCAAAATTATGCGCTAATATGCTTTGCTCTGTATGAACAATAAAATAAAATCGTACAGCAATTTTAAGGAGGCGTTTCCATGAAAAGAAGGTCTGCATTTGGATGGGGAGAACTAATTATAGGGATTATTTTAATTGTATTGGGAATTTTCACCTTTGCACGGCCATCCAGCGCCTTGACAGGGATTGTCTTTGTCTATGGGATTCTAGCGGTGGTCACCGGTATTGCCGATATCGTATTCTATGTGAAAATCGAGCGGCACACCGGCTTCGGCCCAGCAATATCCCTTGTAACGGGGATTTTAAGCATCCTTGCCGGTGTTTTGCTGCTGTTCAATCCAGGCGCCGGCAAATGGGCAATGGTGATTCTCTTCCCGCTTTGGTTTATTACACACTGCATTTCCCGTCTAACCCACCTTCCCATTATTCGGATGACGGCAGGAACGGGGTATTACTATTTCACTCTGGTAGTCAATATTCTTGGCCTGCTGATGGGCTTTGTGATGATCTTTAATCCGCTGCTCTCCTTCTTCTCAGTCAGCTATATTATCGGCTGTTATTTGATTTTGATGGGCGTTGACCATCTGGTACTGGCGGTGAGCAACCTTGGAATGCGCAGATAAGGGGAATAAAGACACCCTCCGGCTGCTGGTTTCCCTGGACCAAAACTACCTGCCCCAGCTTCAGGTGCTGCTGACATCGGTTGCCCTCAACAACCCGGGCGAAAATATGGAAGTATATCTGATGCACAGCGGCATCCCAGCGGAAGGATTGGAAAAGGTGGACGGACAGTGCCGCGCCGCCGGATACACGCTGTTTCCCGTCAAGGTGGATCCCGCATTTTTCCGTGACGCCCCGGTGACCAGGCGGTATCCCCAGGAGATGTATTACCGCTTACTGGCGCCGCATCTGCTACCGGAGCATTTGGAACGGATCCTGTATCTGGATCCCGATATCCTGGTGATCAATCCCCTCCGCCCCCTGTGGGAAATGGATTTGCAGGGGAAGCTTTTTGCCGCCGCTGCCCATACGGGCATGACGGACATCGCGAACAGCGTCAACCGCCTGCGTCTGGGAACCGACAGCGATTATTACAATTCCGGTGTGCTGCTGATGGATTTGGAAGCTGGGAGGAAAGAGATTGTGCCAGGGTAGAAAGGATTAAGCCACTCCGCTGGAACTGAAGAACATCAAACAGGATTACCTCGCCGAAGGTGAAACGGGGGAAGCTCTCAAGGACATCGACCTGCGGTTTCGCCAAAGCGAACCGTCTTAGGCCCGTCCGGCTGCGGGAAGACGCCGCCGCTAAACAGCATCGGAGGGCTGGCTCAATACGCATCGGGCGATCTTGTTATCTTTCCAACGGCTCAAAATATTGAAAAAAGTTGATGTGCGACGTTGGATCTGGAAGAAGCGTGTGCTATACTGTAACCAGAAAGCCAGTATGTGTTCTCTTTTAATAGGAAATACCGATAAAGGAGATTTTTCAGTTTGGCCGCTTCTACAAGAAACGGGATCATCCGGGCAAAATAGCGGATGTTTTCCTTTTGAACAGTAAGCGGGAAGAGGAGTGGGAATCGTGACGTGTTTTCGATGTGGAGGATCGGTGCCGTCCGGCAATGTTTGTCCGCACTGCGGGCAAGTGCTGCCGGCGGCCGTGACGGAAGCAGGGGAGCCCTCGGCGCCGGACATGGGGATATCTCCACCGCCGGCGCCGGCGAAAAAACGACGCCGCATAGTAGAGCCTCTCATCGTGGGTGCGGTGGCCGTCTTGGCCGCTGTCTGCCTGATATTGGTCGGGAGAGGCCGCATGAACGGCCTGCCGTTGCTGCCCTTATTGACGCTGTGCGCTTTGTTCGCCGTGTTCCTAGCGGTTGATCTCCTAGGACACCGGCTGTTGCACATCACGCGCAGCATCGGGCATTGGTGCGTGCTGACCTTGGTCACCTCCGGACTGCTTTGCGCCGGGACTGGCACGGTGCTTTCCCTGGTAGATACGGGTGCCTGGCGGCTAAATCTGGACTTTGCTTACCGATACCTTCTGGACGGGCACGGTGAAGTAGCCCGTGAGAAGGCACAGCTCTGCCCGGAAAAGGACAGGGAGATCCTTACCCTGTTGGCGGATGCCGCAGACCGGGAATACCTGTCTGCTTACTTTGAAGCGGACCGGCTCCTGCGGGAGGGAGATCTGGACGAGTCCACCACCGCCCTAGTGCAGGAGATGCGCTTCCTGTCCGCCGGCGTTTTGGGCCTTACCATTGATCCGGAAACCGGGAAGATGACGGGGACAGCGGCCGATCTACCTCTGGCCGGCGAAGGGGAGGAGTCCCCGACGGCTGTCACCGAAGCAGAGCGGCAGGAACGCATGGATCAACTGGTACGCGAGATCTGCGACCAGAGAGGCGCTGCCGAGGCGATGGGGGAAAAAACGGAGGAACTTTATCGCCTGGATAAGGCGATGACGCTCAATGACCTCAGCGAACTAGATCCCGCCACGGTGGAGGAACTGCTTTCCCTGTATCCCAACGATGAAGATGTCCTACTGGTGGCTATCAAATATTATGCCCGACAGAACGATTACGAGCAGGCCCGCCTGTTGGCCCAGAAGCTGGTCGGCCTAGACAGCAGCGAAAGCCATCTGGTCGTGTATACGGATCTGATCGCCCAGCAGGTAAAAAATGGCCACAGCAGCAGCGATGCCTCACTGGACAGCGAGGCCCAAAAGCTCTTGGAGCGGGCGGAAGATAAGGAAGAGCAGGCAAATGGGCTGAATACGGAACTTCCGTCCCAGCAGGAGCGGTACGACCAGTTGATGAACGACGCGGAAGACCTGCGCCAGCAGGCGTCCCTGCTCGATATTGACCGGGCTGTAAATTACCTAATCGCCAAAAAACCCCTGACCGGGGATAAGAGCGGGCTGCTGGATCTACAGATCGCCAAGCTGTATCTGGCGGCGGGTGAACGGTAGCGCGCCAAGGGCTACATATGGAACGTGGTGGACAACGCCGGCACGTTGAGGCCGGATTCCCCCATCCTGGAGCCTTTGCAAGAAGTTGTGGGAGCTTACAATACCACCGAGGCGGGAGAAAGTGACCCCGCCCTTACAGCGGCGGTGCAGCGACTGGTGCGTACCCAAAGCCAGGACGTCGTGACCTCGTCGGGGGAAACGGTCAACGGGACCATGGCGAATTTCGTCGTGTCCACCCTCAAATACGACCGTCTGTCCATCCTTATTGGAAAGGTGGATACTGAAAATTATCCAACCATCCGCGCCTATGTGAACATAAGCGGGGAAAAGGACAAAACGTTCGGCGCGGCAGACGACTTTGCCAAATCCGATTTTGAACTGTTTGATACGCAGTATCAAATCCAGGATTTTGAACTGATCCAGGACGAAGAGGCAAAAAAAGTTTCCATTGCGCTGGTCATGGACCAGAGCGGCAGTATGTCGGGTTCCCCTTTGGAAAACGCCAAGCTGGCGGCGGAAACCTGTGCCGAAAACATGGACGGCGAAACCCAGCGCATGGCGCTGATCCCGTATGCGGACTCCGCGTCGGTAACGGTCCCCCTGACCAACTCTTCGGCCACGCTGGTGAGCGGCATCCGCCGTCTGTCCGCGGTGGGCGGCACCAACATTTCGGGGGCTATCCGAACGGCGCTGAACGAACTGGACGGCGCCGGGGGAACGCGGGCGATCATCCTGCTCACCGACGGGCAGGATAACAACAGCGAAGAAGAAATGATGAAGGTGCTGGAACAGGCCGAGCGGCAGGACGTGGCTATTTTTGCCGTCGGCCTGGGCGACGTGAATGCGAGCTACCTGCGCAATATCGCCCGGAGCACCGGCGGGAAATTTATCGCGGCTGAAACGTCGACCGAACTGGCGGATATCTATCGGCTGCTCCAGCAGTATATCGTCAACAATTACTGTTTCGAATATACGATAACGGAGAACCCGGAGGCGGATCCCCGCAGCCTGACGGTAGGGATCCCGGACTATTCGATGGAGGACGTGAAGGCCTACCGGATCTCCGGGGAGGAAGTCCCTGAAGAGGATGGGGGCACGGGAGTGTATCCCGTTTCGGACGGCGATTTGGCTGTATATGCGCTGTCCCCTGGCAGCGCGGCACAGGGCGACATCCGGAATGGGATGACCGTCACTGTGCGTGGCTCTGGCTTCCAGAGCGGGATGAACGTTAGCGTGGGCGGCGTGGCCTTGACCAATGTCAAGGTGAAAAATGCGGGCGAACTGACTGGGAAGTTGCGCGGGAATCTGACGGCCGGCCTTTATGCCGTGCAGGTTCGCCTGCCGGATGGACGGGCGGACACTCTATATAAAGGCTTCCGCGTATTCCGCGCCGGTACGGTGTCCACTGTACAGATGGGCAATCTATTCATCATGGCAGACAACATCGGCGTGACTAGCGAAAGCGGCAGCCGCACCGAACTGACTGCTTCCGGCAACGTGAGCATCAACGGTTTCCTTTATAGCACGTCCGAACTCACGATCACGCCCAACGACCAGCTGGCAGATGACGATCTCTCCAAAGCGGGGCGGGAGGCGTTGTACCTGGGTTCCAACGGGGCGGTGCAGGGAGATGGTAAGCTCTACGCGAGCTATTCGCAGGCAGTAAAAACGACTGAAAGCGGCAACAGCCTACAGAATATGGTAGGCCGCACCTTTGCGGAGAATATTTTCCAAGGCCGGGACCTGATCGTGCGCAATGGAACGTTTTCCATGGATGTGGGCGAATCCGATACCGAATTCGGTACCGGGGGGCACGGCCAGGCGCTGAGCGATGAGCTGCGGGATTACTCCTTCAAGTTCCCAGGGTTCACCGAGGTGGCCGCTGCCAAGGTCACGCTATATGCCGACCGTTTGCAGCTAGACGCCGAAACATTGGATTTTGGCGCCATTGAAGACAACCTGGTCACCGCCCTCACCGGCGGCGTGACCGGAACGAAAAAAGACCGGGAGGCGCTGGTCAAAACATTGGGCGGGAAGTGGGATCGCTTTTTCCCCTTGAGCGGTTCCCTCTCGGTCGCGCTAGGGGCGTCGGATGTACGCTTTGGGGGCGAAGTCAATCTGACGCTGCCGGATAACAAGAAATTTTTCCTCTTTCCTGTAAAAGAGTTGGGGCTGAAGATCAACTCCCTGGATCCGGATTACGAATACTGGAGCTTTAATGTCAGCATCCTCATGCCGGGTATCAAGCTGATCCCTGGTAACAAGCAATCCGACAGCACCATCGACGTGGCGGTAGGCTCTTATTTCTGGTATCCCGACAGTTTGGAAGTCGCGGCGTCGATGGATCCGGGAATCCCGATTTTCAAGGTGTTTAACCTGACCAAGGTCGGGGGAGGGCTGACCGGCGCTAGCGGCCTGTTTATCACCGACGATACGGTAGACAGAAAAGATGTGACCCTAAAGGTTCTGGCCGAAGCGGACATC
>USDZ01000103.1 GCA_900553525.1 uncultured Oscillospiraceae bacterium | reverse complement strand
TCATCGCATATAATTCCTCAAAAGTCAGCGCATAATCGAGTTCTCCGATATAGCTGGTCATCACCTCGTTTTTCTTAGCAATACAGGGACCGACAAAGACCGTTGTCACTCCCGGTCTTTGGGTACGGACATACCGCTCCACCGCCACCATGGGAGAAACGGTGGTGGAGACGAATTTCATCAGATCCGGGAAATGCTTACGAACCATGCTGACAAAAGCCGGGCAACAGCTGGATGTCGTCGCCATCCCCGCCGCCTTGTGTTCAAGCAATTCTTCCGCCTCGTTCACGGCCACCATATCGGCGCCGAGCGCCACTTCATATACATCATCAAAACCCAAACGCCGGACCGCCGCCTTAATCTGAGGCAGGGTGGCAGTACCGAACTGTCCCTCGATCGAGGGAGCAATCAGTGCGACGACCTCTCTCTTTGGATCAAGCAGAGCATCGATCACATTGGTCATCATGGACACGTCCGAAATTGCCCCAAAGGGACAGCCGACGACGCAGGCGCCGCAGTTGATACATTTATCCGGATCGATGGTAGCAATGTCGTTTTCGTCCATACTGATGGCCTTAACCGGACAACTGCGTTTGCATGGACGCTCAGTCTCAACGATCGCGTTGTAGGGGCAGGCCGCCACGCATTTGCCGCATTTTCGGCATTTTTCCGGATCGATGATGGCTCCCTTGGGGGTACTGGTTATAGCTCCGAATGGGCAAGCCTTCTCACATTTCTTAGCCAGGCACCCCTGACAATTCTGAGTCACGGAGATTTTGGTGATGGGACATCCCTCACAGGCACAGGGAATGACATGAACCACCTGGGAACTGTCCGCATCGGTATATAGCACATCTATAGGCAGCTTGCCCATGGCCATGCGCACCCGCTGTCGGATAATCTCCCGTTCCCGGTAAACACAGCAGCGGAACTGCGGCTTGATCCCTTGAATCAGATCGTAAGGGATCTTGTCCTTGCCTTCGTCATAAAGGGTCCCGGCAAACGCATAAGCGGCTGTGGCCTTAAGCACCGCATGTTTAATTTGTACAATATCGGTCACATTGTTCATAGAAATGACTCATTCCTTTCCAGATGCCAGGGAATCGCATGGACTCTGACCGCCTTTTTTGCTGAAAAAGGCGTCTTGCCCATTTTAATAGGGCATCCTTCTGCGTCCGGCCGTTGGGTGGACCTGTCTCGCCGGTCAATAATAGCGAATTTTAACCACTTTTCCGGCTCCCCGCAGCATATCGGCCAGATCTTCGAGCAGCCGGATCTTAATACTCAAATCTACAGGCAGATTCGGGTTTTGATGGGCCGGGTTGATGGCCTTACCGATGAACATATATAAATGGGTACACTTCTCAAGCAGCATTCGCGCGATCATAGAAGCACCGTTTTGTCCATCCAGCAACTTCAAGCTCTCGGTGTCGGCTGGATTCTCCAATACCTGCTTAACAATGACGTTGGCCTGCCGGATGGTCAGGACCCCTTCTGTTACCAAATCGATCCCTTTGATATGCGCAATGGGAGGCAGATCGTCGTCGTAGCTCAAATCGGTAGTCACTTCCCGGCCAAGGACACGGGCAACCAGGTTCGCACTGCTGCCCCCACACACCATTTTGAGGCCGTCAAGAGACATAAAATCCACCACCGCCCGTTCATCGTCCTGCGGAAACCGGGGAGGACCCGAAAAAATGCTGACGATTTGCTCCGGAATTGCCTTGACTGTGGCAACGGTGGTGTCGTCCCCCGGTTTGCGCATATACAAATCTTCGCATGCGCCGATGAGAGCGGCCGTCATCCGGGCACTGGTGTTCTCGTCCTTCCAGTTATCCTCAAGAAACTCACAGACACTGTCCCAATTCCAACCTAGATTAAGTACCGCCCCGATCCCGGCGTACATTACACCGTCGCTGATCAGAGTCAGCATATCGCCGCATTCCAGATCAAAGACCGCTTCCTTGATGGTCTTTCCCCCTACCTCGCGGGTGGTGTAGTCGATGGGATATACCACACCGTCATGGGTATAGATGCATCCGGGGCAGTCGAATTCGGTCAGATATACCTTACCCTCCGGCGTTAACTTAAGAATAGAAAAAGTGGAGTAGGCCATATGACGCACTTTACAAACCGGCAGGGTATGGATAATAGTATCCACCGTATCCTCCAAGGTGGCACCGGCTTTCATCATGGTGGCAATGATCTTGGAGGTTAGGGTGGCCAGAATATTGGCCTTGACCCCGCTTCCTAAACCATCGGACAGCACCACGATGACGTCTTCGTCGGTCCGGACGATCTCCACCTTATCTCCGCAGAGTTCCTCGCCTTTTTTATTGAGACTTTTGGTGGTCACGTCGTAATACAGCCGCCCGCTCATGATTCCGTCCCCTCGCTGAGAATGAGGTTTTTCAGAGTGTTCAGGGTAGTCTTGGTTTCAGCTGTGGTCTCTCCGAGCAGACTGGCGATTTCCTGCGCCGCAATCATCTGCTTTTCAATGACTTTCTGAGCCATCTCTGCCGATTCCAGTCGCGCTTTGAAAGCGCTTTCCTTGCGGGATTCCTCCTCTGTAATATCTTTCATCACGCCGACCACCAGGTCCTGCTCGGGGACATAAACCAGAGTAGACATAACGATGCGGTTTTGCTCCTCCAGCTTTACTTTTTTATCCGCAATGTTTCGATGAGTCTCAAAGACCTCTTCGAAATCCGAGGGATCCATATACTCAAAAAGGTCCCCCTTGATCGCCTGCTGACGGGATACGCCAAACAGCTTCTGGGCCGGCAGGTTGATCTCCAGAATTCGCAGTTCATGGTCCACCGCCAAAATATAGTTGGGAGTCACACTCAGAGTGACATTGCTCAAGGACTGGGACAGATCGTTAATATAGGGCAGGCACATATAGAGTTCGGCTTTGCCTTGATACACGGCGATGGCCTTGTCCCGGCAGGTAGGATATCCGCAGGAACCGCAGTTGAGCTCTTTGTCCGGAGTGGGCTTGCCGATTTCGGTGAGAATTTTTCGAATGGTTTTTTCGTCCGGAATATCCGTATCCCGTTTGACCGGTTCAAAACGCTGTTCAAGGCCCGGACAGGGGTAGACAGTTCCCCGTTCGGGTTCTCTGGCGTAAGCCCGCACCGCGAGCTGGGCCTGATAAGCACCCCGGCGCTCCTCTGAAATCAAGGGTCCCCCCACGCATCCTCCTTCACAGCCGTTGAGTTCTACAAAAAGGCGGTCCGGTCGGTCCGTCTTCTTTAACTCGTCCAAAAACTGCATGACGTTGTCCAACCCACATACGCTCATAAACGTATATCCGGCGTATCCTTCTTCCGGAGACACGCGGCCTTGAAAAGAGACATCCCGCAGGATCCCCTCCGGAACTGGATAAATACGCGAATAAGGGGACTCTTCCGTCACCATCGCTTCTTGCTCCGTCAAGTCGATCTGCCGGTCAGCCAAAATCTCGTCCAGTTGACGGAACGACAGCACCGCGTCTGCAGACTCGGGATGCTCATCGATTTCCCGGATTTTAGATAGACAGGGACCGATGAACACCACCTTGGTGTCGGAACCCAGCCGTTCTTTGATGATCCGGCCGTGAGCGAGTACCGGTGACACAACCGGCGCCATGTGCGATACCAAAGAAGGATAATACTGCTCGATCAAGAGATTGACCGTGGGACAGCAGGTGGTCAGAATACACGGCATCTCACCCTGCTCCATCAGTTTCCGATACTCCCTCGTCACCTCTTTTGCCCCGATGGCGGTTTCCTCCACCCTATCGAAGCCGAGGGCGTAAAGCGCCTTGACAAGACGGGCTTTATCTCGGCCATAGATGCCGGCATATGAGGGGGCGAGGCTTGCCACCGTCCGCGTATCGGGATCTGCCAGCATGGACAAAACCTTAGCCGGATCGTTGACCACTGTCTTGGCCTTCTGTGGGCACACATTGATACAATGGCCACACAGAATACACTGGTCGGCGATCACTTCTACACGGTCATTGATATAGCTGATCGACTTGACATTGCAGTATTTCAAACATTTATAGCAATTTTTGCAGTTTGCTTTTTTAACACTGATATAGCCGGTCATCGCCATCCCCCTTTCAGCCCTTCATTAAGATTCTTGCCGCGCGACCACCTTATCGGCGAAAAAGCCATCTACTGTTCCCAGCGTCAGGCTGTACACCTGGTCATCGAATTTGACACAGACGCCTTCCTCTGCACAGTGTCCCATGCAGAAAGAACCCTTGAGTTCCACTTTGCCTTCCAGACCGTTTTCCGCAATCAAGGTTTTGAGCCGGTCAATGATCTCCCGCGAGTGCTGCAGATGGCAGGAACTTCCCACACATACCATCAAATCCATACTATGAACTCCCTTCGCTTCTAAATGAATGAGGGCCTTATCGAATATATACGCGCCGCTTTTGGAAAAAAAGCGAGTATAAATAGTATAGCATATTGTTATTTTTTAGTCAATGTGGGAACGACGGTTTCCATCATTTTTCGCAGAGAGGGTATAGAAACAAAACCCAGAAAAAGAACGGTGGTCAAGAAAACCTGTAATCCCTCTAAAACAGAAGAAAAGATGTTCTATCCGCCGACTTTTTTATAAATGCAGCCTGCATTCAACCAAAGAGATAAGTTTCATTGACAGCACACGGCCGGCATGGTACCATACTAGAGTAGAATTTGTCGGACGTGGGAGGAACCCTTATGGCTTTGTTGAGTGTCATTATCCCCTCATATAATGAAGAATCCAATATTCAAAATACAATCTCCGTTCTGTCCACTGTGCTGCGGCAGGCGAATATCGCATATGAACTGCTCTTTATCAGCGATGGCTCCAAAGATCAGACGTTTCCCCTGATCCGCCGGGCTGCCGAAGAGGACGATCGGGTACGGGGTGTACAATTCAGCCGGAATTTTGGTAAAGAAGCCGCCATTTTTGCTGGTCTCCGTTTGGCAAAGGGAGACTGTTGTGTGGTGATTGACTGCGACTTACAGCATCCTCCTGAGACGATACCGCAAATGTACCGTTATTGGGAACAAGGTTATGAAATTGTTGAGGGCATCAAAAGCAACCGCGGCAAGGAGAAGCTGTCTTATAAGATTTCGTCGGGGCTGTTTTACAAGCTGCTTGGGAAACTGACAGGGGTCGATATGGCGGACTCGTCGGATTTTAAGCTATTGGATCGGAAAGTAGTCGATGTTCTAAACAGCCTTCCGGAACGAAACACGTTCTTCCGCGCCCTGTCCTTTTGGGCGGGATTTCGTTCTATTCATGTCGAGTATGAAGTCGTTGAGCGGAAGTACGGCGAGTCAAAATGGTCGCTCAAAGGACTTTGGAAATACGCCGTTTCAAATATCACCTCTTTTTCCTCCGCCCCCATGCAGATGGTAACGGGTCTGGGAATGCTGTTTCTCATCATCTCTGTCGTGTTGGGAATTCAGACATTGGTGAAATATTTTTCACATCAGGCAGTAGAAGGGTTCACCACGGTCATCCTTTTACTTCTCATCATAGGCGGAGTATTAATGATGAGTCTCGGCATCATCGGATATTATATTGCCAAAATCTATGATGAAGTTAAGGGCCGTCCCCGATACATTATCGGGGATATGACCGATAACCTATACGCGACGTCTTTAAAAGCCGGAGCTGATCGAAACGATGGAACGGTATAAGCGATCTGGTATTTGGTAACCGATGAGCATCTAGAACCATACAAGGGAATCCTTCTATACAAAACAGCGCCCTTTGTGAGGACATAGTGTCACAAAGGGCGCTGTTTATTCAATAATTCAATATCTGAAAAAGCCTTTTCGAAAATCGTTCGAGATTTAAAACATTATTTAACCATACCAGCTACTTCAGCGGCAAAATCGTCCTCCCGCTTCTGCAGGCCCTCACCCTTCTCAAACCGGACAAAATCGACCACTTTCATGGCTCCACCGGCCTTCTTAGCACAATCCGCCACATACTGTTCAACCGTGATGTCGCCGTTTTTGACGAAGGCCTGCTGCATCAGGCAGTTATTCTCATAAAACTTCCCAATGCGCCCTTCCACCATTTTATGCATGATTGCATCCGGCTTATTGGCATTTTTGGGGTCGTTTTTAATCTGAGCGATGAGGATTTCCTTTTCTTTCTCCAGATCCGCAGCCGGCACCGACTCCTTGTCCAGATAAGAGGCATTCAGCGCGGCAATCTGCATCGCGACATCCTTACCGCACTCTTTAAGCGTATCCGAACCGCTTACAGAGGCATCCGCCTCAAACCGGACCAAAACGCCGATACGACCGCCTCCGTGGACATAAGCCACGCAGTCGCCCTCGTAACGGACAAAACGACGGATGCTCAAATTCTCGCCAATCACCAGGATCTTATCC
>USDZ01000102.1 GCA_900553525.1 uncultured Oscillospiraceae bacterium | reverse complement strand
GTCAGCACCAATGCCGCACCCGCCAGCATGCTGAGAACTGCCGTAGGCTTCAGCCACACGCCGGATACCGCCCGGGGTGTCCGTCGGCGGTATCCCGTCCAGATCAAAATGCCCAGCATAACCAACGCCATGACGGCGATCACAATGTAGCTCAGGCGATATTGGCTGTCCTGCCGGTCCAGCATATGAGGGGTAATCCAAACGCGCAGCGCCAGGACAACAGCCACCATGGCCGTCGTAAAAAACGCCGCATTTTTATACTGTCTCTGCATGAGTACACCCGATTTCCCGTAATTTCCCTTGTATAACACATCCGGTGGCAAGGCTGAACCCTGCCACCGGATTATCATACCATACTTTTTACCGGATGAAAAGGGGCAATCCCGCTTTCTTCCTCATTTCCTCTCTCTTTTGTCCAGCGGCACATACTCCTGCCTCTTGGAAAGGGATTTATAGGCCGGCCGGATAATCCGGCCGCCTGTGAGGAGCTCCTCGATCCGGTGGGCACACCAGCCCGGCATACGGGCCACGGCAAACAACGGAGTGAACAGATCGGGACGGATTCCCAACGACCGGTATACCAGGCCCGAATACATATCCACATTCGCGCACAGGGCCTTGTCGTTCCCCTTCAGGCGGGCGAACACCTCGGGGGTCAGCCGCTCCACCGATTCAAGAAGCCGAAATTCGGCTCCATAGCCTTTTTTCTCCGCCAGATCCCGGGCGTGCCGTTTGAGGATCACCGCCCGGGGATCGGACAAGGTATAAACCGCATGGCCCATCCCGTAAATCTTGCCGGAACCGTCGCCCGCTTCTTTGCGGATGATCTTTTCAAGGAAGGAAACGATCTCGTCGTCGTCGTCCCAGTTCTTCACGCCGGCCTTGATCGCCTCCAGCATCTCCATAACCTTGATATTGGCCCCGCCGTGCAGAGGGCCTTTCAGAGAGCCGATAGCCGCCGCAATGGCGGAATAGGTATCGGTTCCGGAGGAGGAAAGCACCCGAGCGGCAAACGTGGAATTATTCCCGCCGCCGTGTTCCGCATGAAGCATCAGGCACAGATCCAAGAGCTTCGCTTCTTCGTCGGTATACGAGGCATCGGCCCGGATGGTGCGCAGAATGGTCTCGGAGGTGGACAGCCCAGGTTGGAGCGGATGCACATACATGCTCTCCCGGTCGTAATGCCGACGCTTGACCTGGTAGGCGTAACCCATAATGGTGGGGAGCATCGCGATCAGCCCAATGGACTGGCGCAGCACATTTTCAATTGAGAGGTCGTCCGGATTGCTGTCGAAGGAGTACAGGGCGAGGACGGAACGTGCCAGCTTATTCATGATATTGGGAGAAGGCGCCTTGATAATCATATCTTCCGCGAAATAATCCGGCAGCTCCCGGCATTCGGACAACAACCCGGCAAACGAATCCAGTTGTTTCCGGGTGGGCAGCGTCCCGAATAGCAAAAGCCAGGCTGTTTCCTCAAACCCAAAGCGGTTCTCCTCCACACACCCCCGCACCAGATCCTCCACGTCCACGCCGCGGTAGTTCAAATGGCCCTCCACGGGAGTCTTTTCTCCCTCGCTGAGAACATAGCCATGAACATTGCAAATCAGGGTCAGTCCCGCCATGACGCCGCTTCCATCCGCGTTGCGCAGTCCTCTTTTGACATCGTACTGTTCAAATTTCGCCGGATCGATCCGGTTATTTTTCTGAAACTCCTCGCATAAGGATGTAAACGTAGCATTGGACAACCTGCTGCCCATGGGCATGGATCTCGCTCCCTTTCTCGCAATCGCGGGCTATATAATTTTTATTATAATCAATCCTCTTCATGAAGTCAAGAAAAAAGCCGGAGTTTTGCATCAACCCGCAATATGTCTTTCATTTTTTTCGTATATTTTCCGAACTTTTAGGGGTTGTTTTCTCGGTTTTGAAATATCGAGCCATCAATCCATCAATCCGCTTTACGTGCGGTATATCCAGCCGGAAAGGATGAAAACGATGAAACGGTACGCTTTGCTGGTCCTGGGCTGTTACGCCTTGCTTCTCCTCCTCCCGCTGCCGGCCCTGGGCATTCTCGGTTCGACCGGTATACCGGCACCGTCTTCTGCATCATCCGCACCCGTCTCACCGGGAACCTCCGATCTCCAAAGCGAGGAAGCGGTCTTCAAGGTTCTCGACCAAGAGAGCGGAACGGTGTATACCTACTCCGAACGGGATTTCGTTCTCTATACAGTTGCAAGCGAAATGCCGGCCACCTATCAGTCCGAAGCTTTGAAGGCTCAGGCTGTAGCGTCGTATACCTACTACAGTTACCGGCGGGAACAAAACGCCTCCAATCCCGACCCGGCTCTGCAGGGTGCCGATTTCAGCGGCAATCTACCGCAAACCTTCCCCGAAACCTATACCCCCGAGGGACTCAAAGAACGGTGGGGAAATAAATACGACGCTTATTATGAAAAGTTGGCCGCCGCAGTAGACGAGGTAATCGGGAAGCGCCTGCTGTATGAAGATAAATTGATTTTCGCCGCCTACCATGCCCTTAATTCCGGAACCACTGAAACCGCGGAGACGGTTTGGGGCAAAGCCTATCCATATTTGCAGTCGGTACCCAGCCCGGGCGACAAACTTTCCCCCGACTATCAGTCGGAAGCCCGTTTTTCATCCGAAGAATTCTCTTCCAAGCTGGCCTCCGTCGTGGAAGGCTTAAAATTGGAAGGGGATGCGGCGAGCTGGGTCACCGGGGAGCCGGTCCGCTCCTCCGCGGGGACCGTCACAGCCCTGACCGTCGGCGGACAAACTCTGACCGGGCGGCAGATTCGGGAGGCTCTTGGCCTGCGTTCGGCCTGTTTTACCGTTTCTTATGGAGAAGATGGGTTTGTTTTTTCGGTACAGGGATATGGACACGGGGTCGGAATGAGCCAGTATGGTGCCGATTACATGGCCAGACAGGGGTTCACATGGAATGAAATCCTGACGCATTATTACACCGGCGTCACCATCGGCTAACGAATACAGCCGGCGGAATTCCCAATTAATCAAAATGCATTTGTTGGCTGGGCATACTGAAATATGCGAACCGTCGGACGTGAAATGAACCGACACACTTCCCTCTTGCCAGAACCTTCCCTTTTAGAAAAAGGCTTGAACGCAAGACGTTCAGGCCTCTTTTATATTAAAAAATGTCTTTCCAGGAAGATACATCTCGGAAAATCCGATTTTCTTTTTGCACAGGACGGGATTTATTGAGGATTGCCCATATCCGGACCGGAACAAGCCTTCTTTTTTCTCAGCCAATACTCGCTCATGCTGAAATCCGGATCCTCTGTCGCTTCAGAGCCAAGGAAAGCCGGAGGGACAAACGCCTCCGACTCCTCCACCGATTGGAATTCCACTTCGGCATAATAAAAGCCATCCGGCTGATCCCCGTCCACCAGGCTGCATTCCAGCCGGTGCCCATCCGGCAGAGCATAGACCCGATAGTCTTTCCGGATCATAGAAGCAGGCAGAAGAGCCTGCAGCTGTAAAAAGGTCTCCTGGTCGAGCGGCAGTTCAATTTCCTGCCGCACCAAGGTTCCCTCCCCCTTAAAACAGAGGATATACGTGGTTTTGGTTTCGGGATAGGTCGCTTTCTCCGATCGAATCCGCACCGTGGGTGAGGTGGCGAGGTAGCCCTGCTGCACCTCCGCCGCTTTCAAAAGTGGCCATCCCTCCCGGTCATCCGGGAACCGGTCGATCCGGTATTTGCGTTCGATTTCCACAGAATTCCCCCTGTTCATTCCGTCGTTTCCCGTACCACCGTCACCATAGGGATCCCCCAGGCCGACAGAAGATCTGCCAGTTCCGGTCCAATTTCTTCTCCCGGCACCACCGCCGGAATCCCGGGCGGACAAGGACAGACGGTGCGGGCTGCGATTCGCCCGGCGGCTTGACCAGACGGTATTTCTTCCGAAGGGAGGAGTGCGGCCATTCGAGGTGACATCCGCTTGAGCGGAATTCCGCACGCGAACGGGTCAAAGGCTTCCGGCTCGTCTTTCTCCCGGCAAACGCCTGGAACTGCCTGGATCGCAGCGCCCAGGCGATCGAGCTCTTCCTCGGTGTTGAAGGGTGTGACGATAAAGACAAGCATGGATTTATCCGCATACTCCGGCTCGCAGCCGAGACGGCGAAAAGCCTCCGCCGCCCGAAGACCGGACAATCCGAGCGGAACAGTATGGAGGGTCAGGCGGGTCGGGTCCGCTCTTTCGTCTCCCTGAATGCCATAACCCGCCCTTATAGCCATACCGCGCAGCGCCTTAACCCGAACGGCCGTTTGACGATAGGCGTCCGGCCCTTCCCGCCGCCACCAATCCTGCGCCCGGTCGAGAGACGCCAACACCGGAAAGGCGGGTGACGTAGAACCGAACAGCGCCATCGCGGCCTTGACCTCGCGGCGGAGCGCAACAGAATCCTTTCCGGCCGTCCATTTCTTGGAAAGGTGCAACACCGCACCACCGGTGAGCACCGGCAGGGTCTTGTGGGCGGAATCCGCTGTCATATCTGCGCCCAGCGCCAACGGATGCATTCCAAACGCCCCAAGATGGCTGCCATGGGCGTTGTCCACCAGCAAAGGAACTCCTCGGTCATGGCATAGGGCAGCCATCCCGGCGACATCCGCCGTTTGCCCAGCATAATTCGGGCTTGTAATGTATACAGCTTGTATATCCAAATGGGTTTTCAACTTTTCGTCCAAGTTTTCCACCGTCGGCTGTCCTCCGGCTTCCGGCCAGAGCCAGAGCGGATCCAGATCCAGCAAAACAGCGGCGTTCACCGCGCTGCGATGGGCGTTGCGCGCCATCAGGATCCGCCCGCCGGTTCCGCCGCAGCCGAGCGACAGCATGGTTTGAATACAAAGGGTGCAGCCTCCTGCGCTGTAGAAGGTGGCTCCCGCCCCGAACGCTTCGGCGTAAAGACATTCCGAAACCTCGATTGCATCGCCGCCGTCATACAAACTGCCCGTGTCGGGCAGTTCGGTCAAATCGAGAGCCGCCCCACCGAAATCCAGCCTTCCCTTGTGTCCAGGGGTATGAAATGAGGCGCGTCCCTGAACGGCATGCTGCTGCAACGCATCACAAAGAGGGGTGCCCCCTTGTCTATCAAACATAATCGCGGCGGGTCAAGGCGCTGACGTGCAGTGGATTCGCGTCAAAAGACACAATGTCTCCCGGCGCGCATTCCGCTGCGGTCACATCCACGGTCAGGGCGGTTAGTCCCACCCGGCCGATCACATTTAGGCGTTTACCGTTGATCTCACAGGTTTCCTTTTTACGGAAGAGCCATCCCCGTTTCTCGGACGATGAAACAAACAGCCCATCGGATAGCCCGGCGGGAACGATCGCCACCCGGGTGGCTTTTTTGATCTTTCGCCGGCCGTCGGCGCCGACCGTGCTTCCGGCGGCAAGCCATTTGATATCGCAAACCTCCGAAACACAGCGGCCAACCGGCCGTAAATTATGCCGGTCTCCCTGAGGGCCTCGGCCGAGCAGGTCCGCGCCGGTGCGCACTGCGCCCAGCCGCATCCGCGGGCAAAGCGCCGCCTGAGCCGTATCCGCCATATGGGTGATACCGGGACGCAGCCCCTCCCGTTCAATGGCCGTGATCACCTTTTGGAAATCCTTAATCTGCTGTTCCTGGACTTTTTTGGGAGGATTCGCGTCCGACGGCAGGATGGTGAACACTCCCGCTAATTCCACGTTTTCCAGATGTTTGATGGTCTGAGCGGCCTTTGCCGCCTCCTGTGGTTCAAATCCAAACCGGCCCATACCGAAATCAAAGCAAAGCTGTACCCGCGCTCTGGTGCGGAGTTTCCGGCTCAAAGAACTGTAAAGCACGGCACTGTCGTTGGAACCAACGGCGCCGATGATATCATGCTGCAAAATGGTGGCAATATCCTCTTCATTAGCATAGGGGGTCAGGAGCATCACGTCCACCCCACGGACGGCCTCAACGACTCGGACGGCCTCATCCAGCCGGGAAACCGCCATCAGCCGTACCCCTTCCCCGGCGAGGAGCTGTGCAACCGCTACATCCCCAAGTCCGTAAGCGTTGGCTTCGAGCAGTGGAATCAGAGGCGTCCCGCCTGCCTGTTTGTTCAATATGCGGTAATTGGCCAAAATGCGGTCGGTCTGTACCAGCAGATTCATAACAGCCCCTCGTTTCCAACGTCAAGATTCGGCGAAAAACGGCAGTATCCGCCCTTATATTTAACTATACTGCTTTTTTGCCGATGCGTCAATGGGCCCGCCTTTTCCATCTTCATCCATTCCCCCGGGCTGGAAAATCATGGGGCGTTTGGTTTGGCATTTCTCTCCAGTAAAAAAGGGAACCCCCATTCGATCTAATGATCGAATAGGGGTTAAGTGTCGGCGCCTGCCTATTTTTCCAGGCCGCTTCCAGCCAAGTATCGTGGGCGCAAGTGGGCTTAACTGCCGTGTTC
>USDZ01000101.1 GCA_900553525.1 uncultured Oscillospiraceae bacterium | reverse complement strand
AAAATCGTCTAAGCAGAAGAATGGAATAGGAATTCCGAGAAAACCTATTCTATGCGCTTTGCAAAGAATTACTCATGCCGGCAAACAAAGCCGCCAGAAAAGGAGACACAGTGGATGGAACAAATAAAGTGTACGGATAGTGAGGGTGGAAAGTGAAGGGTAAAAATTATGAGTTTTACGCTGTCATCGAGCCGGTTCCCGGCAAAGGGGGAGCCTATGTCCGTTTTCCATTTGATATTCGGAAGGAGTTCGGAAAAGGCCGCGTAAAAGTGCAGGCGGCCTTTGATGGCGTTTCCTACAGCGGCAGTATCGTCAATATGGGCGTAAAGAACGAGGACGGCTCGGTCTGCTATATCCTTGGAATTCGCAAGGATATTCGTAAGAAAATAGGGAAACAGCCCGGCGATACCGTTTTTGTTACGATAACGGCGTGAGATATGGGGTATTTGCATTCTTGGCCTGTCATAGCCGAGCTAGACCCTGTGAACGATAAAGGAACTGATAGCCACGCTTCCTATCCCGATTGTGAAGGGGTGGATATGCTGCCATACAGACAAGGCCGTATACTGCCGCCTGTTGACCGCAAAACAGGAGCCCGAGGAAAAGGTATTCATTGAAATCGATAGGATGCTTATGGTATAATTCTAAACAAATATTGACAAAAAATTGAAAGAAGAGTAAAATGAAAAAGAAACATTTGTTCGAATCGCTCTTGCGACAAATGCGTAATTTGTTCATAGCCGTTTACAAATGGGATGATTCAAAAAATGGGCTTTGGGCCGATAATAGTGATGGCGGGTAGAGGAAAGTGTGTATGAGCAGCCAGAAGGATCCGGAATTATTCAAATTGGTTTCCCCATACAAACCTACCGGCGATCAGCCGGAGGCTATCGATCAGTTGGTCGAAGGGATAAACAGAGGGGATAAAGAGCAGACTTTGCTGGGAGTTACGGGTTCCGGTAAGACATTCACGATGGCCAATGTGATAGCCCGGGTAAACAGGCCTACGTTGGTGCTTGCTCATAATAAGACATTGGCTGCCCAGCTTTGCAGCGAGTTTAAAGAGTTTTTTCCGCATAATGCGGTCGAGTATTTTGTGAGTTATTACGATTATTATCAGCCGGAGGCCTATATCGCCTCAACCGATACCTATATCGAAAAGGACTCCGCCATCAACGATGAGATCGATAAGCTTCGCCATTCCGCCACATCCGCGCTGTCGGAACGGCGGGATGTCATCATCGTCGCGAGCGTCTCCTGCATTTACAGCTTGGGCAATCCCATCGATTACCGCAATATGGTGATTTCCCTGCGCCCGGGAATGATAAAATCGCGGGACGAACTGCTGCAAAAGCTGGTGGAACTTCAGTATGAACGCAACGACATCAATTTTGTCCGCAACAAGTTCCGCGTTCGCGGCGATGTGGTTGAGATTTTTCCGGCCTATGCGGGAGAAACGGTCATTCGGGTGGAGTTTTTCGGAGATGAAGTGGATCGTATCAGCGAGATCAACCCTCTGACCGGCGAACTCAAAGGCCTGCTTAACCATATCGCGATCTATCCGGCTTCCCATTATATTGTCCCGAGGGACAAAATGGAGGATGCCATACGGGAAATCGAACGCGAACTGGCGGAACGAGTGGAGTTTTTTAAGAAAAATGGGCAATTGTTGGAGGCGCAGCGTATTCTTCAGCGCACAAAATACGACATCGAAATGCTGCGCGAAATCGGCGTGTGCAAAGGGATCGAAAACTATTCCCGTGTGCTGGCGGGAAGGGCGCCAGGTTCTTCGCCGTTTACCCTTCTCGATTATTTCCCGGACGATTATCTGTTGTTTGTGGACGAGTCCCATGTGACCTTGCCTCAGGTACGCGGAATGTATGGAGGCGACTACGCCCGAAAAAAGAGCCTGATCGATTATGGGTTCCGCTTGCCCAGCGCTTATGACAACCGGCCGCTCAACTTCGACGAATTTTATGAGAGGGTCAATCAAGTGGTGTTCGTCAGCGCCACACCGGGGGATTTCGAGCGGGAACACAGCGCGCAGACGGTGGAGCAGGTCATTCGGCCGACCGGGCTGCTGGACCCGGAGGTGCTGGTGAAACCGGTCGAGGGTCAGATCGACGATCTGATGGATGAAATCCGCGCCCGCGCCGCCCGGCAGGAAAGGGTGCTTATCACCACCCTGACCAAAAAAATGGCGGAGGATTTGACGGCCTATTTTGACAATGCCGGACTGCGGGTGCGGTATATGCACCATGATATCGATACGATGGAACGTATGGAGATCATCCGAGATCTACGGCTTGGAGAATTCGATGTGTTGGTGGGGATCAATCTGCTGCGGGAGGGGCTGGATATTCCGGAAGTATCCCTGGTGGCGATTCTGGATGCGGATAAGGAAGGATTCCTTCGCTCTGAGACTTCCCTGATCCAGACCATCGGGCGGGCGGCCCGTAATGCCCAGGGGCAGGTTATCATGTATGCCGACCAGGTAACCCCTTCAATGGAACGGGCGATTCATGAAACCAACCGCCGGCGCGCCATTCAGATGCGATATAACGAGGAACACGGAATCGTGCCTAAGACCATCCTGAAAGACGTGCGGGATATTCTGGAAATCACTCCAAAAAACAAAGGGCTGGATAAGCCCGAAAAACGCTTGAACCGCGCGGAACGGATGCAGCGAATCGAACAGCTAACAAGAGAGATGAAAAACGCCGCTCGGTTGCTCGAATTTGAACACGCCGCCTGGTTGCGGGACGAAATCGAAAAGCTCAAAAAGATGGACTGAGCCTTGGCGGCCGGCGGGAAAGCGCGTAGAAAATATCGAAATTTTGAAAGCGCGGTTTTACCGGCGGCTGACACCCGATAGAATATGGCGGCCAAGGACCGCCGGAAATAGGAAGGAAATTCACCCATGCAGGATAAACTGACCGTTAAAGGCGCCAGAGAACACAATCTGAAAAATGTAGACATTGAAATTCCCCGGGACAAGCTGGTGGTGTTTACCGGCCTCTCGGGCTCCGGAAAATCTTCTCTCGCTTTCGATACGATTTACGCCGAGGGACAGAGACGGTATGTGGAGAGCCTTTCTTCCTATGCCCGTCAATTTTTAGGTCAGATGGAGAAACCGGATGTAGATTCCATCGAGGGATTGTCGCCCGCCATTTCCATCGACCAGAAGACTACGTCTAAAAATCCCCGCTCCACGGTGGGAACCGTGACCGAGATTTACGACTATCTTCGGCTGCTTTATGCCCGAATTGGGATTCCGCATTGTCCGATCTGCGGCCGGGAGATCAAGCAGCAGACGGTCGACCAGATCGTCGACCGGGTGATGGCGCTCGACGAAGGGACGCGAATCCAGGTGCTCGCACCGGTGGTGCGGGGACGCAAGGGGGAACACGCCAAGGAATTTGAGGCGGCCAGGAAGTCTGGATATGTCCGGGTTCGTGTGGACGGCAATGTGTATGACCTCTCCGAGACCATTCCGATGGAAAAGAATAAAAAGCACACCATTGAGGTGGTGGTGGATCGGTTGGTGGTTCGGGCGGATATGCGGGGCCGGCTGGCCGATTCCATCGAGACCGCGACCGGCCTGACCGGCGGACTCGTCACCATCGACGTCGTTGGGGGAGAGGAACTATCGTTTTCTCAGAACTATGCCTGTCCCGAACACGGCGTGAGCATCGAGGAACTCTCTCCCCGCATGTTTTCCTTTAATAATCCTTTTGGAGCCTGTCCGAAATGCACCGGCCTTGGAATTTTTATGTCCATGGATCCCGACCGGATCATTCCCAATCGGAACCTCTCCATCCGGCAGGGAGCCATCCATGCGAGCGGGTGGGGATATGCCGACGGGGGAACCATCGCTCAGATGTATTATGAAGGTCTTGCGGCCCATTACGGTTTTTCCTTGGATACGCCGGTGAAGGATCTGCCCAAAAAGGTGCTCGACCTCATCCTATATGGGACAAAGGGCGAGAAAATTAAAATGACCCGGAAAATGGAGTACGGCAGCGGGGAGTATTACACCGATTTTGAGGGGGTACTGAACAACCTCCAGCGCCGGTACAGGGAGACCTCCAGTGAATGGATGCGGGAGGAACTTGAGGAATATATGAGCGAGATCCCCTGTCCGGAATGCCATGGGCAGCGCCTAAAACCGGAAAGCCTGGCTGTGACGGTGGGAGGGCAGAACATTTCGGAACTCAGCCGTCAGTCGGTATTGGGGGCGCTGCGCTTTCTCGACGATCTGGAACCACAGTTGACCGACCGGGAGCGGCGGATCGGGGAACGGATTTTAAAAGAAATCCGAGAGCGCCTCGGCTTTCTTCAAAGCGTTGGCCTGGAATATTTGAGCCTTTCCCGGGCATCGGGAACCTTGTCAGGCGGCGAGAGCCAGCGGATCCGTCTCGCCACTCAGATCGGTTCCTATCTGATGGGGGTCCTCTATATTCTGGACGAACCCAGTATCGGTCTGCATCAACGAGACAACGATAAACTGCTTGCGACTCTCAAAAGGCTTCGGGATTTGGGCAATACCCTGATCGTGGTGGAACACGACGAAGATACCATGAGAGCGGCTGATTGGATCGTGGATATTGGTCCGGGCGCCGGTGTTCATGGAGGAAAGGTGATTTGTTCCGGTCCGCTGGAGGAGATATGTGCTTGTGAAGACTCGATTACCGGTCAGTATCTCAGCGGGCGCCGTTGTATTCCTGTGCCGGCCAAACGGCGTACCGGTTCGGGACGTTTACTGACCGTCCGAGGGGCCGCCGAAAACAATCTTAAGGATATTGACGTTTCGTTCCGGTTGGGAGCTTTTAACTGTGTGACCGGGGTGTCTGGATCCGGGAAATCTTCTTTAGTCAATGAAATTCTATATAAACATTTGGCGGCAGAGCTCAATGGCGCCCGTTGCCGGGCTGGAGTTCACCGGGACATTGAAGGGACGGATGCCCTGGATAAGGTCATTGACATCAATCAAGCGCCCATCGGGCGGACTCCCCGATCCAATCCCGCGACCTACACCGGCGTCTTTAACGATATCCGGGAACTGTTTGCTTCTACCGCCGACGCAAAAATGCGGGGTTTCTCCTCTGGCCGGTTTTCCTTCAATATCAAGGGTGGGCGTTGCGAAGCCTGCCAGGGGGATGGCATTATTAAAATCGAAATGCATTTTTTGCCCGACATTTATGTTCCCTGTGAGGTTTGTAAAGGCCGCCGATACAACCGGGAAACGCTCGAGGTGAAGTACAAGGGCAAGAGTATATACGACGTGCTGGAAATGACGGTGGAAGAAGCTCTATCCTTTTTTTCAAGCGTTCCTAAGATCGCCCGCAAGCTCCAGACTTTGTACGATGTGGGGTTGGGATATATCAAGGTCGGCCAGCCCGCCACCACTCTGTCGGGAGGTGAGGCCCAACGGGTCAAGTTGGCCTCGGAACTGTCGCGCCGCGCTACCGGTAAAACGGTGTATATTCTGGATGAGCCAACCACCGGCCTGCATACCGCCGATGTACAGCAACTTATCGAGGTGCTACAAAAATTGGTGGATAGCGGTAATACCGTCATCGTGATCGAACACAACCTGGATGTCATTAAAACCGCCGATTATATTGTGGATCTTGGTCCCGAAGGAGGAGACAAAGGCGGGAAGGTGGTCGCGTCCGGCACCCCCGAAGAAGTGGCAGCTGTTCCTGGATCGTACACGGGCCAATACCTGAGAAAAATGCTTATGCTGGAGAGTTCATGAATTTTTCGGCGGCCATTCTGTCTGTCCTGCCGGTAGGGAGTCCGTTTGGCAGCCAGAGAGACGGCTTTCCCCTTGTCTAGAGTAGAGGCGGGACCCTTAGCCGGAAACGGTGGTCCCCGGCGATTGGCGCGCGGAAGGATTGGACAGTGGATCGGCGGGTTGTAATTCCAATCCATTGCGTTCGTGCCATTTTGCTAAAAAAGCAGACGGAAGGGATGCCTGTGATCTCCCGAAAGCGTGTCTTCGGGGGATGAGGAATAGGCGGATGAAACCGGTGGATGTTCCGCCGGTTTTTTGAATGTCATGCCTGTACAGGACCGATATCCGCCTTGGGAACGGCAGGCCGGAAGGGACAAGAGGATAAAAAGGCCCTTATATAAAGGATTATTTACAATTCTTTCATATACTGTTTTTCTCTGTATTGTATGATACTATAGACGTCAGCCATAAGGTGGAAGGGCATGCCATGTTTGGATACGTGAAGGTGTATCAGCCGGAATTGAAGATGGGCGAATTCGAGCATTATCGCGGCGTTTACTGTGCATTGTGTAAACAGCTTGGAAGGCGGTACGGCTTTCTGGCCCGCATGACCTTGAGTTATGATTTCACCTTTCTGGCGCTTTTTTATATGGCACTTAGCGATGACTGCCCGGGCTTTAAGAGGGAAAGATGCGCATTCAACCCCCTGAAAAAGCGGACCTGCTGCTGCGACAGTCCGGCGCTTGAAGACGCGGCCGATGCAGCGGCA
>USDZ01000100.1 GCA_900553525.1 uncultured Oscillospiraceae bacterium | reverse complement strand
CTCCCGCCGGGTTCCAGAAGGGCCGTTTTCTCAAAGCCCACCAGCTCCACCGATGCCTTTTCGATACCGTACCGCCGGTCGTAGTCAGTATAGGGCTTCTGGGCGTATACCTGGACGACCTCCTTGCCGGCCACGTCGCCGGTGTTGGTCACGGTCACCGTGACGGTATAGGCGCCGTCCTCCCGCTCGGCAAAGAAGTTTTCGCACCCGAGAGCCCGGCTGACCTCATAGGCCATTTGCACGGAGCCAAGAGCCGGCCCGATGACAATATCCACTCCCGCGTCCCGGAATTTCTCGGCGAGCGCGGCGCAGAGTTCTTCGCTGTAACGGGTGTTCCGGAAAATCCGTGCGCATTGCAGATAGCGGTTCGAGTGCCGCCCCGATGTCAGCAGAAAATGGCCTTCCAGCAAAACCCCGGCCTCCTTGAGTATTTCGTAAGCGCGTTCCTTCGTCATAGGACACATCCCTCTTCTCCATATTTTTCATTGTATCTCAGTATAACAAAAAAATCGTGTTTTGAAAAGGCCGCATCTTGTGCTATACTGAAAATCAGACCGAAATCGGCCACATTTCCGGAAAGGCGGGATCCTGCCATGCGGTCCGTAACCATCGGCCCAAACGATGCCGGCCAGAGGGTGGACAAGTTTTTGCAGAAAACCTATCGAAACCTGCCCGTATCCATGATGTACAAATATATCCGGCAGAAGGACATCAAACGGAATGGACGCCGTTGCCAGGCCGCCGACCGGCTGAAAACGGGGGATGTCCTCACCCTGTATGTCAAGGAGGAATTTCTCGACAAGGCGCCTCCGGCGTATGATTTTCTTTCGGCTTCCCGGCAGATCGACATTGTGTACGAGGATGACAATCTGCTTCTGCTCAATAAAAAGGCGGGTCTGCTTGTCCATCCGGACGCCGGCGAGTACGGCGATACCCTCATCGGCCGGGTGCAGCGGTATCTTTATGAAAAGGGAGAATACGATCCGGAAAAGGAGCGAGCCTTCGCGCCGGCACTGGTCAACCGCATTGACCGCAATACCATCGGGATCGTCATCGCAGCTAAAAATGCAGAGGCCCTGCGGATCCTCAACGAAAAGCTGCGGCGGCGAGAGATCCATAAGTATTACCTGTGCATCGTCCATGGTATCCCGGAACCCAGAGAGGCGACTCTGGAAGGTTATCTTGAAAAAAATGAAATGCAAAATCGGGTCTATATTTCCAAAAAGGTCAAAGAAGGGGCACGGCCGATAGCCACCCGTTACAGGGTGTTGGAGGCGCGGGATGGTCTTTCTCTGCTCGAAATCGAACTGCTTACCGGCCGCACCCACCAGATCCGTGCGCATCTCGCCTCGGTTGGGCATCCCCTGCTCGGAGACGGAAAATACGGCACCAATCTCCTCAATAAGGGGACAGGCTTTACCAAACAGGCGCTTTGTTCGTACAGGCTCTGTTTTGATTTTGTCACTCCGGCCGGCCCGCTCGATTATTTGGACGGCAAAGAGTTCGTTCTGCCCGAGGTCTGGTTTGCCGAGGCATTTCGGAGCGGGGCGGTCGGTAAACGGTGAAGAGGGCCTGTGCAAGATAAAGAAAAGTCCGCCCCTGTTCAGAGGCGGACCGGAAAACCGATGCGGGGCTTATTCCGCGACGATGTTCACGTTCTTCGCGCGCAGTTTATCGCTGTTTTTGGGATCGGGTTCGGTCTCAAACGTGACCTTCTGGCCCTCGGTGAGGGTTTTGTAGCCGTCCACCTGAATGGCGGAGAAATGCACAAACACATCCTCTCCGGCCTCTTCGCTGGAAATAAAGCCGTATCCTTTTTCCGCATTGAACCATTTTACCGTGCCGTTATACATTGCGTGGGTCCTCCTTGAAAAATAGTGGTAATCGTGTGGCAAACAAAAAACTCACCGAGCGGTAAATCATCATACGACCATGACTTACAACCCATGTGAGCTCTGTTACACGTCGTGATTACATAGTTTAGTATATCACGACCGCCCTAATTTGTCAACTTGGATTTATTTGAGAAATCCCTGCGGGGTAAACTTGCGGAAAAGAGACGCCGCATAATATTGCGGCCGGTGCTGGTTGAAGGAGATCATGCCGAACAGCCGCGGAACCCCTATATGAACTTTCACGCCGACATGCCGGTATCCCCAAATAGTGGGCGGAACTTTGGTTACGATATCGTTGCCGTTTTCTACCCGCAACGTTTTAAATACCCGTTTATTATAGGACTTCCGGAAAGCACGGTTGCCCACGCGCGGACAACCGAACAGAAACACCTCGAAGTCCCTATGAGGGTAGTGGTATTCAAGGTCGAGCGCACACAACACCGCGAGCGCCGCGCCGTAAGAATGTCCGGCCACTCGGACATACCGCACCTCCGGCGTGATGGCACCTAGAATCCGGTCCCGTATCGACGGGCGTTTGTAGGCGTTTAAAAACCCTGCGTGTACGCGGATTTTGGGATTGCAGCCGTCATAAGGAATGCAGGTTTTGAAAAAGGTGAGGTTGACTTTCCAATCCTTGGCCGAGTTGGACCCCCGAAACGTAATGTACAGGGTGTCGCCCCGAAGGCGGAGATAGCACTGTACGCCGTTGTTGTCGTCGATGACCTCCAGCGTCATATCCGGGAAATGGGGCTGTAATTCTTTATATGCGAGAGCACAGAGCTCCATGCCGTACATAGCCTCGTTGACGTTCATCCCGGCTCACCTCCCTACAGAGTATGCAAAGGAAAGAAAATCCATGCCTGGACGGCCGGAGAAGGAGGGAATCTCTGGGGATACATTGGTCCGAAGATGGACGCGTTAATTCTGCGGACTCGGCCGTTGACAAAAAATGTCGAATAGGCATTGACGGAATCCTTTGGAATTGATATACTGAATTGGGCAATATTTCCAATTGAATTGATTTCCTGCAACGATGGTCGGGGGAAGTGGAATGATGAAAACGAAAGGCAGCATCGCTAAAAGAAAAACGATTTGGATTTTTACAGGGGCGGGATTGCTGTTAGTGCTGCTCGGTGTGTTTTTATGGATATGGCTGAGCCGCGCATCCGGCATTCAAACGATAGCACTCGATCCCGACTACCAGGAACTGTTCACGGAAGAGCAGATCAAGGCACACAAGATGCATCTGCCGGAGTATGACACCGATACCACAATCGGTTATCTCAATCAGGACGGAACCAAGTCCTTGTATGTATATGCTGTTCCCATCCAGTATAAGAACGAATCCGCGGGATGGGTGCAAATCGATACCCGACTGGCCACACTGGAGGATGCGGATCTGCTCGCGCAGGGCTTTGCCTACACGGTGGCCGCCAACGACATCGTGCCCCTTTTCCCGCAGGAACTCTCTCAAGAGAGCGGCATCCGCCTATCGACGGATATTGTGTATACGTTTGGGGTGGATACCGACCGTCCGGTGCGGGGCCGGGTGCGGGCTCTGGACAATTTTATCGGCCAGGAAAAAAACATGGTGGTTTACGACGATGCCTTCGGCAGCGGAACCAGCGCCCGGTTTTATCCGTCTTCCCTGGGGGTCAATGCCGAGATTTCCATAGACGAGGCCCCATCCGACGGGAAGTTGACGATGTGGCTGCAAATGCCGTACGGCACCGAATTGGTGGAGACAAACGGTGGTTACCTGACGATCAACACCCTGGAAAAAGAGGCCGAAACCCTGGCCTTGATCCAAAAGCCGCTTCTGAAAGGCGCGGACGGCCGCATTGATTACAGCGGCACGGTCGCTTTCACCCGACTGAGTTCCGATTATTATCTACTGGAATTCACATTCGATCAAGAGACTTTAACAAAGGGGTCCACGATTTTTCTTTCATTCGAGATGCGACGGGAAAAGCAGCCCGACAATGCGCTATATTCGAATTTTCCCGATCTCGAATACGCCTATCTCCGCAACTATACGGTCATTGGGAACAGCTCGGACTACGGCATAGGACAACTGCTGATCCGGTATATGTTTACCTCCATGTTCCATTTGCAGGCAGACGATATTTTAAGTGCTTCTTATTCCACGTATTCTCTGACACAAAATTCCGATCAGCTGGAGCTGAGGACGGTTTTGGAGGATTGGTGCAGCCTGACCGGCAACTGGAACGACCATTATCAGATCGGCGACCGTACCTCGCTTCTTGAGGTTATACAGCCGGAACTCTGCTTTGACATCACCGAGGAGGTTAAGATGTGGTGCGGAGATCCGGATGGTCAACTGGAGCACAATGGGGTACTGCTCAAATCCGCGCAGGAGCGGGAGGGACTCTATAATGTCCTGCTCAGTAACGACAATACCCTTTACCGCAACCATACGGAAATTCACTTAAGATGATCTTCCTGTTTTCGAACTAAGCAAATCTATTGATGCCGATCCGTTTTGGACTGCGGCGATAATCGCAGGAGATCCCGCCAGGCGCGTTTAACATAGGAGCAAGTGTATCAAGGGGCTGTTGCAAAAGGATCGCAACAGTCTCTTTTCTTTTGAAATACCGCGACACTTCATGTTTCTTTATTGTTTTATATTGGGTTGTTCTTGTTACAGGCTTGACAATTTTGCTTTAGCTTGTTACTATGTTAGCATAAGATGCTTAAGAAGGAGAGGACGGATCAAATCCTATGAAGCGAGTTTTTGTATTGGCTGCCGCGGCGCTCCTGTCCGTGTCCCTGCTGGCTGGATGTTCATCCAAAAAGGCGGAGTATGTTGTGTTGGACGAGGCTTTGTCCGATGAGGTTTACGCGATTGGATTCCGCAAAAACGATCAGACTTTGCGGGACGCTGTACAGCAGGCCCTGGTGGAACTGAAAAAAGATGGCACAGCCGCTGAAATCTCCAATACCTGGTTTGGAGAGGATATCACCATCATTCCCGATACCTTTACCCCCACCGAGTCCAGCGACGATTCTTTGGCCAAGGTAAAAGAGAAGGGAGAATTCGTACTCGGACTGGACGATTCTTTTCCTCCCATGGGTTATGACAAGGACGGGGAGATCGTGGGTTTCGATATCGATCTGGCGAAAGCGGTTTGCGAAAAACTGGGCGTCGAACTGAAACTTCAGCCCATCAATTGGGATCAGAATGTCAGCGAACTCAACAGTGGCAACATCGACTGTATCTGGAACGGAATGTCGGTGGACGATGAACGTGAAGAAGCCATGAACTTGAGCGAGCCTTATATGGAAAACCGGCAGGTGGTGGTCACGCTGAAAGAAAACAACATCAATTCCCTGGAGGATCTGAAGGACAAATCGGTGATTCTGCAGGCTGGTTCCACTGCGGTTAAGGCGTTGGATGGCCGCGCGGATATCAAGGCCACTTTGAAGGATGGTAAAGCCAACGAGGTGGACAACAATGTTGTGGCCATGTATGAATTGTCCAAAGGCACCGGTGACGCCGTGGTCATGGATGAGATCGTAGCCCGATATTACATAGCGCACATGACCGAGTTGGAGGATGCCGCGGCATAATCCTTTGCAGATTTTTTGTTATTTTCATAAGGGCCGGATGAAACCCGGCCCTTATTTCTGCATAGCTCCCGGGCAGTTTCGCCGATAGAAAGGGAATTCCGCTGAAAGGCCGCAATAGAAAGGATGATCTCGGGTATGGTGAATATGTCATGGAATGAAATCCTGTCTATGATCGTGCGGATGCTGGGTGCGTCGGTCACCACTCTGCAATTGTTTTTCTTTACCCTGTTGTTTGCTCTGCCCTTGGGCATGCTGCTGGCAGTCGGGCGTATGTCCAGGATCAAGCCTCTGAGTTGGGTGATTCGAGCCTATTTGCTGGTTATGCGGGGGACCCCTTTGATGCTGCAGCTGATTTTTTTCTGGTTCTTTTTACCTCTCCAGTCCCGGTTGATGGCGGCCATTATTACCTTTTCACTGAATTACGCCGCCTATTTCGCCGAAATTTATCGGGGCGGCATCGAGGGAGTGCCGGTGGGCCAGCGGGAAGCGGCTAACGTTTTGGGTTTTTCCAAATCCCAGACTTTTTTCCGTATCGTGCTACCTCAAGTGATCAAAAAAATTCTACCGCCCATGGGCAACGAGTTTATGACCTTGGTCAAGGACACATCCCTGGCCCAGGTTATCGCCGTGGTGGAAATTACCGCCTTGGCCAATAAACTCCAGGCTTTCTACGTATCCCTGCTGCCTATCGTCACCGCCGGTATCTTTTATCTACTTATGAACGCAGTGGTGTCCAAATGCTTTTCTGTGGCGGAAAAAAAGCTCGGCTATTATCAGTAAGGGAGGAGAAGGTCCATGCCAGTTTTATCGGTCCAGAACATTTCGAAATCTTTTGGAAAAAATGTGGTACTCCGGGACATCTCCTTTGTAGTGAATCAGGGAGAGGTGCTGTCCATCATCGGTCCCTCCGGTTCGGGCAAGTCCACCTTGCTGCGCTGCTGCACCCTGTTGGAAAGGGTGAACAACGGGGATATTGTCTACGGAGATTTGACCATGGTCCGTTCCGGGGAGAATGGGAAGGGCGTTTAC
>USDZ01000099.1 GCA_900553525.1 uncultured Oscillospiraceae bacterium | reverse complement strand
TTGCCGCTGATGAGTTTGGAAAAGCCGGAGGATTTGAGCATCAGCCCCGACAGCAGCAATTCCAGCGCCACGAGCACCACGATGGGAACCAGGCCGTTTAGCAGCGGCATGCCGCTTTCCTGCATGGGGACGGCCGCCAGGTCGGAGATGAGCAGCGTGACCACCAGTTCGACCGGCTGCAGTTCGCCGAGCTGCCGTTTTCCCATGATCCGCATGGCCGCGATAATAAATATGTAGATTATCACGGTGCGGATAGCCGTAATCGCCATGAAGCAACCCTTCCTTTCCATATCGGAGGCCCCAAATGGTCCGCCGGAGATACGGTTAGCGATCCTAGTATGGGCGGATAAACGGCGGTTATGCATGCTTGTACACGGATATTCCGTGTTTGTCGGGATAAACTGGAAAAGACAAGCATCGCATCTCTGGGGAAGGAAGGTTATGGTTATCGACATGAAGAAGCGAGAGGAGAAAAGCCCGTCGGCGTCCACAGCCCTGACAAACAGCCTGATGGATAATCTGGTGGAACTGCGCGCGCTGTTCGGAGGAAGCGCGGATCTGACCATCCGGCGGATGACTGTCTGTTCACGGGAGATCGCCCTGGTTTCAGTCGAAGGGATGGTGGACCGCCACATGATGGCGGACGCCGTGATTCTGCCTATGGCGCGGATGACGGGGGAAGCCGCTTCGGCCGAGGCGCTGATCTCCCGGATTCGGGACGAGGTGCTCGGATTCGTGGATATGCTGCAAGTGACCACCTTTGAAGAACTGACCAACCTGATTACCTCGGGATTCGCGGCGGTGCTGGTGGAAGGCGTGCCGTACGCCGTGCTGGGCGGATTGCAGGGCTTCATGATTCGCGGCATCGGCGAGCCGTCCACCGAGGTGACGGTGCGCGGCTCCAGAGAAGGGTTCACCGAAGCGATCCGGGTGAATATTTCGATGGTGCGCCGCCGGCTGAAATCCCCGTCTTTGACCTTTGAAATGCTCACGGTCGGAAAGACCACCCAGACGGCCGTCTGCCTGTGTTACATGCAGGACCGGGTGTCCTGGCAGCTGCTCGATCATATCCGCGCACGTATTCAGGACTGTCCGCTCGAGGCTGTGCTGGAGTCGGGCTATATCCAGCCGTTTTTAGAGAACAGGCGGCGGTCGCTCTTTACAAGCGTGGAAGCGACGGAACGGCCCGATACCCTGTGCGGCAAGGTGCTGGAGGGGCGGATCGGGGTGCTGGTGGACGGTACCCCCTTTGTCCTGGTGGTTCCCACCCTGTTTGTGGAACACTTCCAGTCGATGGACGATTACACCCAGCATCCGGTTTACGCGAGTTTCATCCGCATCATCAAATACGTTTCCTTTTTTATCAGCCTGTTTTTGCCGGGATTGTATGTTGCCGTCGGTACGCATCATCCCGAAATGTTTCCCCCGGTGCTGTTGATGACCTTTCTCAATTCCGAACACGCGACCCCGTTTCCACTGACGGTGGAGGCCCTCTTGATCCATTTCCTGTTTGAAATCATGCGCGAGGCCGGATTGCGCTTTCCCAAGGCGGTGGGACACGCGGTCAGCATCGTGGGGGCGATCGTCATCGGAGAAAGCGCGGTGAGAGCGGGGATTATCGGCGCGCCTATGGTCATCATCGTGGCTTTGACGGCGATGAGTTCTTTCGTTCTGCCCTCTCTGTACGGCGCCATTGCAATTCTGCGGTTTGTCTTTATCGTATTGGGCGGGGCCCTCGGACTGTATGGGGTGATGCTCGGTGCGATCCTGCTGCTGTGCAGCATCTGCGCGCTCAATGTGCAGAGTATCCCGTTCATGGCGCCTATCGCGCCGTTCAGCTTCAAGGCGATGCGGGATGTGTTCATCCGATCCGATTGGCGGCAGCTTGCTAAGAAACGGTTTAAGGTTCAAAATGTCCGGGGTTCTAAAATTCAGGATGGAGAAGAGGAGGAAGACGTGTGACTAAGGTTTCGCAGATCAGTGCAGGACAGTTGACGGCGCTGCTACTCACGGGGCGTCTCGCGGTGTCCATGTCCTTTGCCCCTACCGTTCATCAGGTTTCGAACGGAACCGACTTTTTTCTGTCCGCCCTGCTCCACGGGATTCTTATATTGCTCTGTATATGGCCGGTGTTGTGGTTCGGTAAACGGTCGGGGGGAGCGGGTACTTTGGATTTGGCATATGTTTTGTGGGGCAAAGGCGGAGGAACAGCGGTGGCATCGGGGTATGCGCTGCTCTGTTTGCTCATCCAGATCATGGATCTGTTGCGTTTTCATCAATTTGTCTCCACGGTATTGTCCCCAGGTCTTTCTCGGGTCGTACTCTGCGCCTCTCTTGTGGCGGTGGCGTTCGGTGCGGCTTTCTACGGGATACAGGCGGTCGGCCGCGCGGCCTCAATTGTATTTTTCGCTGTAGTGATCGCCATTATCGGCATCGCTTTGGCGCTCCTTCCCGAAATGGAGTGGATCCATTTTCCACCGTTTTTATATGAGGGGATGAGTCCGGTCCTTTACGGAGCGCTCGAGGAGTTGCCCCGCACCTTGGAAATCGCCCTGCTGGGACTGGCATTACCCTATGTGGCGGGCAAAAACGGCATGACCAAGACCGGCGTGATGTTCGCCGTTGGAATTGTGCTCCTCTCCTCTCTGATTCAGGCGACAGCAGTAGGGGTGCTGGGCGATTTCAGTGGGATGGTGCTGTTTCCCTACTATACCGCTGTCACCGCCGCTCAAGTGAGTGTCCTCCAGCGTCTGGACATTGTGGCCACAGTGGTCTGGTTGGGGGCGCTGTTGATCAAAACGTCGTTTATCAGCGTCCTATACCTCCATTGTGTCGGCCGGATGTTGGGGGACAAGGCCCGCCTTCCGGCAACAGTAATTGGCGGAGTGGCGGTGACGGCGGCCGGCCTTCTTCTGGGCGGCCTGATCCTACAGCAGGAACGATGGCTGATCTGGATTGTTTCTGTCGTTCTACTGATCGTCTTCGCGATTCTGCTGCCGATGGTTTTGATAGCGGCGGGACGGCGGCGGAGGCTGCATATCCGGAAAATGCAGACCAAGGAGGCGTCGGTATGAAGAAGCGAACCCGGGTCGGATCCATCGGTCTGCTGCTCGTTCTTATTATTGCGGTCGCCCTGCTGCCCAGTTGCCGGGAGAAATCCCAGATCAACAACCGAGTGGTCGTTACCGCTATTGGAATTGACGACAAGGATGGAAACTGCGGAGTTTCCATCCAGGCGATCGAGGTACTCAAAACGTCTGGCAGCCTGACCGAGCAGGAGGGAAACGTCACCTCGGTGTATCAGACCGAAGGGGAATCCATCGCCGGGGCACTGAAAGCCTTTGTCGCGGACTCGGGACGTAACGCCTATGTTCAGCACAATCGGTTGATTGCCTTAGGAATGGAGCCGATCGAAAAAAACTCTCTCGAGACGCTGCTGGATTACTTCATTCGCAACCATGAAGGGCGACCTCTTGTGAACCTGGTGATTTGCCGCGGTGAGACGGGCAAACTGCTGCAAGTTCCGTCGGAAAGTACCGCAATCCCAGCCGAGTATATCGCGCGTCTATTGGAGGAAGGATATGAGTGGGGCTATGCGGTGCGAACTCGTCTGTTGGATGTGGAACGGGCCTTCAGCGGTATGTACGATGCCGCTATTCCCATCGTTGTGGTCGAAGGGGAAGAAGAGGAAATGAGTGTCCGTTTCGACGGCACCGCCCTTTTTCGGTCCGGAGAATTTGCGGGGGAACTCGATGAAAGTGAAACCCGCGGACTGCTGTATGCCCGCGGAGATTTCCGTCAGGGGGTGTATGTACTGCCCGCCACCGGACGCCCCGAAGGAGAGAAAATCACCTTGTCCGTCCGAAGCGCCTCCACCAAGGTGGATGTGCAGCCGCAGGGAGGCGTTGCCCATTATACTTTCCGGATCATGTGCGAGGCGGAGATACTGGAAGAGTATATGCCGGATAATCTGGCGGCCGATGAGATCCAGGCGGTCGGGGACCAATTGGCAGCCGTCATCCGTGAGCAGACGGAGCGGGCGCTGGCGGTTTCCACCGATTATGGATGCGACGCCGCCGGGCTTGGACGGCTGACGCAGAAGCGCTGTCCGGAACTCATCCGCGGGCAGGAGGAGAATTGGACCGAACGGCTGCGGAACTGTGTATTTGATGTCGAGGCGCAAGTGCGTATCACCAAAATCGGTGCCGAATCCGGAGAACCGTCTCAAGTGGTTGTATAAAAAGGAGGAGGGTTTCCCCTCCTTCTTTTCTATTTTATATTGATGACGATCTGGGTATCGGAGCGCTGCATACCGGCATTTCCGGTTAGAATAGCCAATACGCTTCGATAGAGCAGCTCCGGTTGTTCAAGGAAATTCTCCCGAATCAGTTTGGCCTGTAATTCGTCCGCCACGTTTAAGGTGAGCGTCAACAGCGGATCCGTTTTGTCGCCGATGCGGCAGGCAACCAGGCAACCAGTTCCATTTTTCTCAATTTCCACCGTATTTTCCCGTTCCCTCCGGATTCGGGCAAGCAACTGAAGAGAGGCTTTCACCGACCGGTCCCGCAGCGTATAGGGGATAGAACGGGAGAGCGTGGCAGCCGCCTCCGCCCCGGCCGGCGTCACAGTCAGCGATCCGTCCGGCTGTTCTTCCAGGTTTTTGAGCCGGATTAGTTCATCGATGGCAGCACTGGCCTCGAAAAAATTGGCCATGCCGTTTCCGGCGATGACATCCATCACGGCTTGCCGGGGCATGGATTCCCCCGTCCCAGCGAGCATATAACAAATAAGGATCTTAATGTCTTTACTGGAATAGAGCCCCCCCGGCTCCACTCCGGCTGAAAACGCATCGTGAGTCATAGCTGCCTCCGGAATGAAAACTCATCTTTACTGTATCATAAAATGGGAAAAAAAGATAGTGCGAATCTCGACAATCTTTTCTGAATACGAGGACAAAATTTTTTTGTCGAAAAAGACGTCATTATCTTGACAGACAATGGAAAAACCGGTAGATTTTTATAGATAGCTGCGTGCATCGCATGCCGTGTGCCGCGGCGGAAAAAAGAGGAGGAAGTGGAATGAACGTCTTTTCCAAGCTGAACCGGCTGCTCTTCCCCGCAAGTCAGGAGTATCCTAAAGTCGGCGCAGGGAAGCTGCTTCTGCTGGGGCTTCAGCACGCGTTTGCCATGTCCTGCGCGACCATTCTGGTCCCGATTCTGACGGGTTTGGACGTGAGCGTGGCGCTGTTCGCGGCGGGCATCGGTACTTTGATATTTCATTTATGCACGAAAGGCCGGGTCCCCACCTTTCTGGGCAGTTCTTTCGCGTTCATCGCCGCCCTGCAGGCAGTGATCGGAACTGATCCGGAAACAAAGGCGCAGAATATCCCCAAAGCCATGGGCGGCGTGATTGTGGCCGGATTGATCTATGTGGTTCTGGCGTTTCTGATTAAGCTGTTTGGAAACAAGTTCATGGACAAGCTGTTTCCGCCGGTGGTCCGGGGCGTCGGCATAGCCATCATTGGCCTCAACCTGGCCAGCGCCGCGATCGATAACATACAGGGCAATGGGGTGGAACTGTTTTCGGCCCAATATTACTGGAGCTGGGGGATCGCAATTTTCGTCTGTCTGCTGGCGATTATCCTGTCCAGCTATGGCAAGGGTATGGTGAAGATGTCCTCCATTGTCATTGCTTTGGCTGCGGGCTATGTGTTGACCTTGATCCTGACCAAAACCGGATTGGCCCCTACATCGCTGATGGATTTCGCCGGCCTGGAGGCCCAGGGGAAAGGGCTGGCACGCCCGTGGTTTGACCTTCCCAATTTTGTACTGCCGGTCTTTGATCTCAAGGCCATAGGGACGATCGCCCCTATCGCGATCGTCACCTGTGTGGAACATGTGGGTGACATATACGCCAACGGTTCGGTGGTGGGAAAGGACTTCACCAAGAACCCCGGGCTTCACCGAACCATGCTTGGCGACGGTCTTGCCACCGTTGCGGCTGGCTGCATAGGCGGTCCGGCTAATACCACCTATTCGGAGAACACCGCTGTCCTGGCCGCCACTGGCAACTACAATCCCGCATCGTTGCGGATTGCCGCTGTGATTGCCATTGCCGTCTCCTTCTTGGGCAAGGCAATCGGCGTTATTGAAGCGCTCCCCGCTTGTGTGTTGGGCGGCGCCTGTATCGTGCTGTACGGGATGATCTCTTCCGTCGGCCTGAGGACTTTAGTGGAGAACCGCGTGGACTTTACGAAGAACCGCAATCTGTGTATAGCGGCCGTGATGCTGGTCCTGGCTATCGGCGGTGCGACCATTGGCGGCCCCTTGTTCAGTGTCAGCGGTATCGGCCTTGGCATCCTGGCGGGTATCCTGCTCAATCTGATATTGCCGGCTGGAAAAACCGAGGGCCCTGGCCTGGTGGCGCCCACGGTTCAGGACGACGATGAACGCGAGGAATAAAGCCGGAAGAACCGGCATTGAAACAGGACGCTTCCGGCCGATGCCGGAAGCGTCCTGTCCTATTATGCTTAAGCATGTAGGATGCAGAGCGAAGCGAAGAATCCTACAAAGAAC
>USDZ01000098.1 GCA_900553525.1 uncultured Oscillospiraceae bacterium | reverse complement strand
ATATACGTTTGTTTCTTTGTCGCTGAAAACAGCAAACAACGCGGGCAGATCGTCCCGCTCGAACCGTCTTAAAATCAAACGCTGCGTCTCAATTGCAGGCGTATTGATATTATTCATCTTGCTTTCTCCAGTCGTTCTGTTTCATCTGTATGCGTGATTTAAACGCGTATACGCATCCCAACCTACTTTAACATATCTGCCGCCCCGTTCTCAAGCCCGCCGCCGTCTGAAACAGGTCTGAACGCCGGCGTATATCCAAACCGGGACAGGCCGTCCGCTTTTGGCGGCATTATCCCAATCCATAGAATTGACAAATTTCAAAAAGAGAATATTACATAAGAAAATCCAATAGAAAGAGGGGCCCATGGTACAGTTACGGCAATGGATCAAAAAGCCGGTACATTCCAATTGTGGATGGGTGGCGTTCGCATTCCGTCAGATATATCCATTATGCAATCGGTTATGCGGACGGCGGCTATTTCAAAATAGATCGAGTTTATCCGAAATGAGAGGGTGTTTATGGCAGGATCCAGGCGCTTTAAATGGTGGATACCATGGATCGGCATTGTGCTGGTACTGATTATCGGCGCGGCGGGTGTTTTTCTCTGGAAGAGACCCGTGGCATTCGAACTGGACGATGTGGAAAGTGCCACCGTGCGGAATCCTTATTCACAAGAAACCAGTAAACGATCCCATAAAATCGAACCCCGGTATCCCCTCCGAGAGGAGAGGACACCGGGTTTTGTATATCTGTAAACAGGGGGCCGGAGACAACCCCGCCTATGCGCCGCTTACACGGCTGCCACGGACTGTTGCGATCTTTGACGGACATTTCGGCGCAGGAGGTTTAGCGGCCACAAGCATTTGGCCGCCCGGCACCCGGCGAAAACGCCGGGCGGCACGGGCGTTCTATCCTTTGGCTTCCGCGTAGTATTGCGCCTGCGCGTTCCAGAGTTCGTAGTATTTTCCCTGTGTATCCCGCAGCAGGTCGTCATGATTGCCCTGTTGGATCAGTTCGCCTTTATCCAATACGAAAATCCGGTCGCAGAAGCGGCAGGAAGACAGCCGATGGGAAATAAAGACCGCGGTTTTATTGCCCACAATCTCCTGGAAATGCGTATAAATCTCCTCTTCCGCAATCGGATCCAAAGCGGCGGTCGGCTCGTCCAGAACGACAAAGGGGGAATCCTTGTAGATCGCTCTGGCCAGCGCGATCTTCTGGGCCTCTCCGCCAGAGACTTCCACCCCGTTTTCATCAAAGTCCTTATACAGATGGGTGTCTATGCCGGCGGGCATGGCGGCGAGCCGTTCATGGAAACCGGCCTTGGTCAGGCAGTCCTCCACACGGTCGGGCTCATATTCCGAGGCAACGGCGACATTCTCCGCAAGAGAGAACGAAAACAATTTGAAATCCTGAAAAACGACGGAAAACAGCTTCTGGTATTCCGCATAGTCGTATTGCCGGATGTCCACGCCGTTGAGCCGGATTTCACCCTCCGTGGGATCGTAAAGACGGCACAACAGTTTGATCATGGTGGTCTTTCCGCTGCCGTTTTCGCCGACAATCGAAATCCGTTTGTCTCCTCCCAACCGGACGTTGAGATGTTTGAGAACCTCCACATCGCTGCCCGGATAATGAAAGGAGACGTTTCGAAACTCGATTTCAGCGGGGTGAGGATTCTTGTCGGGTATCCGGGTTCCCTCGTTCATGCATGCCGGAATCGACATGAACTCAAAATAGACGTTCATGGCCTCGTTGTTGGCCCGAAGTTTTGAAAGTTCCCCCATGAAGCCGGTGAACCCGTTTGTAAATTCGTTGATGCTGCTGACATACTGCAGAATCATGCCCACGCCGAACAACCCGGCCAGGGCTTTTAATCCCACAAAAAGATAGATCAGGGTACTGATGACGACGGTGGATACCGACGTTAGGGTGGAGAATCGGATTTGGTTGCGCGAAAGATGGTTGGCGACCGTCCGGAAGTCGGTAAACAGCCGGTCGGTTTCGCTCGCGATCAAATTCTCCTGATGATAAATCCGGATATCCTTTCCCGCGTGATAGGTGGAGATATAGTTTCCCATATAATATCCGAAAACGCGGTTGAAGGGGATCATGCCGTTCATGATGGCGTACATTTTCCTGGTCACCGCCGCGTTTGCGTACATGTTGACCCATACGTTGGCGAAAATAAAGGCGACCAGCAGAAGGGAAGCCCACGGGGACAGGACAAAGGCGAGCGGGCCCGAGGCCCCGGTCGGCTTCGCGGTGAAAAACAGCGTGAACGTCAATGAGACCGCGAACAGGATGCTGGCGGCGTTTTTTATCAGGGCCGGGAAAGAACTCAACAGCCGCCAGATACCGCTCCCGTCCAGGTTTTTTAACTCCTGAATTTTCTGCCGCAGCATATGGGTATCGGCGCTTTCCACATTGGCATAGTCCAGCTCGGTTATTTTCAGGCTCAGGCGCATTTCATATAACGAGCCGAATTCCGCCTGAAACAAATTAACGATATGGTTTAACCCGTAGGAGATCAGCAGCACCAAGACATTCAGCCCGACGGTGAGAGCGGCGAGCAGGAGCAGGAATTCCAGGGATTCTCCCGCTGAAATGCCGTTTAATATCCGCGCCGACATGTAGATATTGATAAACGGAGAGAGGGCTTGGAAAAGACTCCGGATGAACAGGAAGGTCAGCAGCTTGGGGCGGATCCGGTGGATTTCTTTCAGCCCCTTTTGAATCAGCCGGAAATCCCGACATAACGATTTCATAGCGCCACCCCCTCCTGATAATACTGGCTCTGCACGTGGAATAAGGCCGCGTACTTTCCGTCCGCGCGCATCAGTTCCTCGTGGGACCCCTCTTCCACAATTTCGCCGTTTTCCAAAAACAGAATGCGGTCGCAGAAACGAGTGCTGGAAAGACGGTGAGAGATAAAAATGGACGTGGATTCTTTTGTAAGCTCGTTGTATTTTTGATACATCTCGTTTTCGGCGATGGGATCCAGTGCGGCGGTGGGTTCATCCAAAATCATAACCCGGCCGTTCTGATACAATGCCCTGGCCAGCGCGAGCTTTTGCTTCTCTCCGCCGGACAGATCGACGGCGCCGTCCACAATGCTTTTCAACAACACGGTATCCTCTTTTTCCGGCAAACCCTGTACCTTTTCATACAAACCGGAAAGCTGCAATACTTCGTCGATTTTTTGCCGGTCGATGTCTTTGTTTTCCTTTAAAGCAATGTTTTTGGCGATGGATACCGGCATAAACAGAATATCCTGGAAAATGACGGAGAACATGGCATAATATTCGTCTATACAATAGTCCTGTATGGGATGGCCGCCGACCGTGATCTCCCCCTCGGTGGGCCTGTATAGGCCGCATAAGAGTTTGACGAGCGTGGTTTTTCCGGCCCCGTTAAGCCCCACCACGGCGATTTTTTCCCCGGGTTTTATGGTCAGATTTAAGCCTTTTAACGTGTTTTCCTCATTCCCGGGATACCGATAGCCGACATCCTGAAAGACGATTTCCGGCGCCTGTTCCGGTACAGGCACGCCGGGGCCGTGATGGAACGAATCCTTCAGATCAAGAAATTCCCGCAAATCGCAGAAATCCAGGCTTGTCGCATACATCGTGTTGTAGGACTGGAATATGCCGACCAGCCAGTTGGAATACTGCGTAATCAAGCCAAAATACAACACGAAATCCGAGATGGACAAGGCTCCGGATACGACCTGGTATATCAGCACCAGATACGCGATACCGTCCCGGAAAAGGGTGATCGCCGCCGAACAGAGATCCACGGCCATCCCGTATGTTTCGCTTTTTTTCCACCAGATCTTCCGTTCGGCAAAAAATTTTTCGAAAAGCTGCCGGAACCATGAGCCCATGGAATAAAGCCGAACATCTTTGGCGGCTTCAAAGTCACTGGCCTTTGTCTGGAGATAGGTCATTTTTCGGTCGGCCGGAACCCAGTTGTCTTTGTGCTTATGGAGCCATACTGTATTCCGGCGATTGACCACATAATTTGCGACTGTCAGAGACAGAAGCAGGAAAACAATCCAGGGGTTAAAGGTCATAAGCAGGACGGAATAGGTAATCAGACCGATCAGATTGGACGCCATATTCACCAGTTGAGAAAAAAACTGCTGTGTCCCGCTGTTGTTGTTATACAAGGAATTAAACGCTTTCTGCATTTTGGTTTGGCCGGTTGGACTTTCTATGTTCTCATAATCCATGTCCATGATTTTGCGGCAGCAGATCTGGATATAGGCAAAGCGGTTTTGATAAGAGCGCCATTCGATTTTGGCGCTGGTATAATTCTGCAGCACATGAAGCAGGAGAATGGCCAGAGAGAGAAGCAACAGGGCGCCGATCAGGGTTGCCGCTTCGGCCTTTTGCGTGACCAATTCGACCACGGTTTTGGACAAAACCGTCGTCAATAAAGGCAGCAGCACGATGATCGGCGCCTGCGAAACCGTCACCAGCAAGAGGGTTTTATCGATTTTCCAGCTATTCCGGAGAATAAATCCGATGTTATTCCACAGGGAATAGAGGGGCTTGGTCTTTTTCTTCATGGGAAAGCCGCCCTTTCTCTTACGATTCCGCGCCCATATCCTGTATAGGATGCCGGATAACGCATTCCGGACCCGAAACGGTGACGGACGGACAAATCAGGGTGTCGATCTCACATTCTCCGCGCAGTTCCACATGCTGGGCTGTCACCTTTTTGGCTTTTAGCCGGTATGCTGTCAATGTATCGCAAACCACCTCGTCTATAACCGAGTCTTTCTCTTTGGCGGAAGGAGGTGGATTCGAAATCTGGATTTCCGACGCCTGCAGCGACCGGATGCGGCAGTTGCCGCAAAGATGGAAGCGGCCGATCTGAAGACGATCGGCGGTGACCTCCCCCTCTCCGATGAGAGAGGAGGCATCCGAGCCGAGTCCGATTATCCGGACCTGCCCCCTCATCAGCAGCCGGTCGGCAAAATCACAGCGGGTAATTCTCGCCTCGCCCTCCATCGTGATTTCGGTGGCCTGCCGCACTTCTTTGCCCTTGAATATCCCCTGTATCCTTAACGTGTGGACATTCAGAGTTTCCAGCGCCGCACCGATTCCCTGAAGTACCACCGTGTCATAGGCGCCGCCTTTCAGCACGCCGATTCCGACGATCTCTTGATTCATCACAAGACCCTCCCTTTTTCCTTTGAAGCGAAATCCGGACGGCATGGCCGTCAGGCAAGTTCCCGAGTCAACGGATGATGGACGTATACCTCCTTTCAGCGGGAATTCCCTTGATCGGGTAAATACCATCATAGCACAAAACCGCCTATAAATATACAACTATATATCAAAATTCGTGTTTTTTATGCGAAATTACCAATGAACGGTGGCCGGCCTGCATTCTACAGGCAAAAAAGGGGCTGCTGCAAAAGGAATCCTTTTGCAGCAGCCCCCTTGAAAATACATGGCGGCCTATATTGTGCGGCAAGCCCCGGCGCTTTGGGTTATGCCTGTTTTCTCATGGGGTAAAGGATCATCAATGGCGCTATTTCGGATAAAAACAAATAATCGAACCGGATTGTATGCTTATAAAAGCCTATTTTCTTCCATAGACTTGACAAATCCTCTATAAAATCCGTATTATGAAGATGAGAATTTTCCGGCGGAAAAGGGTGTTTACGACCTGGGATTTTATTGGATGGGGGAGAAGCATTATGAGCAGAAAAAGCAGGATCTATATCGCGGCGTTGTGCATAGCGCTTGTGTATACTCTTGCGGCGTGCGGCACTCCAACCACAACGGACGGAAAACCGCTGTATCCGAACAACATGAATGCCAAACGGGCTCTGCAATTACGCGAGGATTATGTCCGTTTTCTGGAAGAAACCAGCCCGAACGATCATGGCTGGGACTTGGACAAAACGAGGGTCTCAAGCTATTTCGGACATTACAATGGGTGCGATATGGTATATATGGACTGTGATCAAGCCTATACACAGGCGCTCCGCTCGGTCGAAGTCGCCGGATATGTTATCACGTTTGGCAGCGGTCAGGAAGTGTATGCCTACAAGGACGCACAGTTCTATACGCTCCAAAGCGCCTACGAAGCCGGACTGCTTACCGAGCAGGATGTGTATGCCATCGGTCTCAAGATCGATCCGGCTTTTCGAGACAAAAACCAACGGAACAGCGATTGAGGCTTTGACCCTTCTCAGCGGCAGAATACGATTTCCATATGGTGCGGTTTTGTATCCTCCGGGACCCGCGTCACGCGCACACGGCCCGCGATATTCTCCCGGGATACGTTCGCTCGGTTCATTCCAAAGTATGACCGTGGAAAAATCCGGAAAATGCACGGGCGGCTATCCCACACAAGGGGGGCCGCCCGCGTTTTGTTATCTTCTATCTTTAATCCCTCCAATGTGCGTTGTGACCATACAATCATTAAAATAATTTATAAACATCGCATTGACAAACAAAACAATTGTTATTAATATATAAATTTAGATTTAACTATCTAATCCTCAAAAACCATTGATTTTTCAAGGCTTCACGCCTGTTTTTCATTCAAACCTTATCTGTTTGCCC
>USDZ01000097.1 GCA_900553525.1 uncultured Oscillospiraceae bacterium | reverse complement strand
GGCTGCGCTATCTTAATCGACAACAGAGAGACGGCGGGATAATCCCGCCGTCTCTCTGTGTCTGAAATGAAAAAGGAGGGTAGACCATGCTCATTCGTCAGCTTTCGCCCCACCGGTTTGCCGCGCTTCGCCGCGACCTGCTTCTGCACGCCGTTCTGACCCCGCTTGACGCCGCCTGTACGGCGGCTTTGAAAATGGACGGCGTGGAATACGCCGTGAAGGTACAGCTCGAACCCAACTGTACCGTCGCCGTGTTACAGGCGCTGCGGATCGACCGGCACATCAGCAGTCCGGAATTCCAGCTCATCACTGAAAAGAGAACGCTGGCGGCTCTGCTGGATCTCTTGCTTGCCAAGGGCGTACGGCCGGGCCGCTGAAAAAAGGCGGCGCTCTGGTGGGAATCCACACCGGGAACATAAAAACCTCCGGATGCCGAACATGCGGGGCCGGAAAGGCGGCGGCCGGCCTCTCTGCGGGTTCCGGAGAGCCGTCCGTCCACACGCGGCGTTTTCCGGCGCGCGGCCCGGGATAACCGGGGATTATCCAATTGGAGTGCACAACAAAGTCCGGCGGCCGGGAGAAATCCCGGCCGCCGGACGGATTGTTTTATAAAGGATGATTTATTGGGACGCCCTTTTTTTCCGGATACGGAGAAGAAGGATGACGACGAGAATACAAACGACGACGAGCAGTGGGATCGCCCAAAAGAGCCAATACAGGCCGCCGCCCGAGAGGTCAGGGGAAAGGCTGGCGCTCCATGCGTATTCGGTGCCATCTTTGAGAATGAGAATGGCGTCGAGGGTAAACGCGGGTTGGGTGTCCTCACCGGTTTTGTTTTGGACGGTAAAACGGCAGACGTCCCCGTTTGAAAGGCCCACAAAGGTGTTGTCCTCCGGCTCGATAAGTAGCAGGAGGCTGTCTTCCGCGGTGTCCTGTTTGACAGAGGTTTTGATCCGGTCGGGTTCCGTTTCCATGCCGAAACTATCGGCCACGATGTCGAAAGCCTCCGTGTCGCAGGTCAGTTCAATCTGGGCGTATTCCACGCGCTGATCCGAAGGGATGTTCTGCAGCGACAGAATCATCGTGGTTTCGCTGTCGTTTTGGCCGCCCGAGGTCAGTCGGATCTCAGGGTCGCCTGCGGCGGAGACGGCTGTAAGGCCGACAGCAAACAGACAGACAAGAAAAAGAGCGGGTCGGACAAAAAGTCTTTGGTGTTTCAACATACATCCTCCTCCTTACCAGCCCATGATGCGCTGAATTTCTTGGGTCAGCACATCGGCGGCGTCTGAATGGCCGTTCACATCGGGGTGGGCGGCCCAGCCGTCTGTGTTTTCAGGCAGATGTACAAAATAGGTGTTGGAATCGCTTTGGGCAAAATTCTGTACTTCCTCTTCGATCCAGGCCACGTTGTCGTGGTCCTCATCCATCATACCATAGGCCCAGATGATGGTGGCGCCGGGGTTTTTCTCCCGCACCGTTTTCAACAATTGCTGTGCGTTGAGCCGGATGGCCTCTTCCGGGTTGTTCCAGTCGTTGGTGCCCAGGTTGATAACCACCACCTCGGGCTGCCAGGCAAAGTCGTAAAGCCCGTCGTCGGTGGTATCCTCGACGGACCAGTAAGGATAGATGGTGGGGATGGCGATCTGGGGATTCACGGTGGCGCATAGCTGCCAGCCGCCGATGGCCACGGCATAATAGTCGGCGTCAAGGGCGTCGGCCGTCAGATTGGCATAGCTGAAATAGGAAGTTGAGAGGCCATATCGGATATAATTGATGTTTCCGACGTTGAACACGCCCACGCCTGCGGTGATGGAGTCTCCCAGAAATTCGATGCGGTGTTTGGCGGGGGCGCTCTTTTTCAGCGTGCCGGTGTAGGTCAGGGAGTGGATATAATAGCTGTCGCACACCGCGTCGGTGGCCTTGGAGACCTTGATGGTATGTTCTCCTGCGGGCAGGTTTTCCGCGATCTTGACCTCGATGTCCTGATTATAGGTATCGATCTGATGGTGGCTCATCTCACCGTCGATCTCCACAAAGATGCCCACGGCGTCATCGCGGGCGGGGTTGTCATCCACAAAAAGGTTGAGAACCACATCTCCGGCAAAGTTACCGGTGACGGTGAAGTTGGAGGCCGAGTGTTCCATATACATGGCGTCGTCTTTTTTGTAAAGCCGGCCGACCGGGTTACACTCGTTGAGCAAGACGTCCGCGCCCGCCGAACGGGTCAGGGGATCGGTGCCGACGATGGCGCTGCGATAGAGGTCTACGTCGTCGGTATCGACCGCCCCGTTTTGGCTGAGGTCGGCGGCGGCCTGATCTACATCGCCGTCGCCGAAAGTGGATTCTTTTACAAGGCGCAGGTCGCGCACGTCGATCCGGCCGTCCCCGTTGAGGTCGCCAGTGAGATTCTCCAGCACATAGACCGATTCGTCCGCTGTGCCCTGATAATAAACCACCTGGGCTCCGGAGGGCACCGGGTCGCTGTCGTTCAAGGGATTGCCGTCCTTGTCCAGTACCGTGATGGCCTCGCTGGTGTCAAAGTTGCTCTTGAGCGCGGCGACGGTGGTGCCCGCGGGCACGTCCGAAACCCGCTGTTCGTCGTCGACGGTGTAAACCGAGCCGGGGATGAGACCCGTTTTGAGCTCATAAACATTCACGGTGGTGACAGCAAGGCTGCCGGGCCTGGAGTCATAGTTCCAGAGATACCAGATGCCCTTTTGGGTGAGCGACACCACTGAGCCAGTGGTCAGTTGCTCGTCGTCGGACATGTTGTAAACCTCTTGACCGTTGGCGTTTTTGATCAGAACATTGGCCATGGAAACGTCCCCTGCCATATACCAGAGGACCATGCCCTTGAGGCCTTCAGCGGAATTGAAAGAGGCCGAAAAAGGCTGCCATTCGTCTTGGGTGTCGGAGATCCGAACGCCGAAAATTTCGGCATAAGCGTCGTCTCCCAGAGGGGCAATCTCCTTAAATTTGTAATAACCGGTGACGGTGAAGGGCCCGCCGGTGTCGAAAGGAGCGGCGCCACTGTCGAGCAGGGCCGCCGGGTTAGTGGAGCCGTTATCCCTGTTGGCGACGGAAATGGTGATGCTGCGCTTGATGGGAACAGCGGCGGCGTCGGTTTCGATGGGGGCGACGGATAGCAGCGAAACAGATAAGATAACTGCCAGAACAAACGCGAAAAGGTGTTTTAGGCGCATGGCGATTCCTCCTTTTGGCTACAGCCTTCCGGCCTATCAGGTTTAACTATAGCACCATCTTTTTTGGATAGCAAGGAAAAATCTCCCCTGCGCATGAACGGTGCAGGCGTCGCCCGCTGGGACTTTGTAAATTAAAAAAATAGCCGGACATTCACGCAGGATCAAATGACATAGTAAAAAAGTTTGCCATCCCGCCCCCCTGGATTTAGAGGATGAGTCTTGTCCGACGGGCATGCCGCCGAGCCGAAAAGAGGAACCGGAAAGAAGAGGATTTCCCATAGAAAAGGGGGCTGCCGCAAAAGAATTCCTTTTGCGGCAGCCCCTTCTTTTGTGTCTGAAAAAGGGTTCGAGGGTATTCAGCGGCGCGCGGGCTGTCCCTGCCGGACAGCGGGGAAGGTCACGATATGGCCGTCCTCGTCCACAATGGACATAGGGATTTCCGGGAGAAGGCCCTTGACGGTCTCGATAAAGAGGTTGCTGTCCGGCCCGGGGGAGCCACTGACGATGTGCCGAGCCTGGGTTTTCCTGGCATGTACGGCGGCGGTCAAAGCCGGATCGTCGTTGAAATAGACCGTCATCTCGGCCCCAAGCCTGCTGGAAATATTGTAGAGGGTTTGCAGAGTTTCCGCCGTTTTGGCGGAAACCAGTCCCTGCGGAAGCACGCTGACAACCTTGACGGGAACCCCATATTGCTGGGCAATCTCGGCGCCGGCGCATATCAAACGCCGGCATGCCGGCTGACTGGTTACGCACACTAATACATTGGACTCGGCTCGATCCATGATAGGCAATCATCCTTTCTGCTTGAACAGGGATTTCTCGGTGGACGTTTGTACGATCCGATCTGAAGAACCAGACTATATGTATGATACCCCGGGCTTGTGTAAGAACCATAAACAAAAAATGTACAACTTCTTAAAATTTTGAAAACACAGAATCGGCAATTTTAACGGAATTCCGGCGGATTCTTGACATCCTGGCGATTTATGGTATACTAAAGACGATTCTTAAATACATAGTATTCAAGTAGGAATTTGGGGATTTAGAGGGGATCGTATGACAGAAAAACGATTGAAAACGGGTTCGAAAGAGCCGGTGCTGCTTCTGGTGCTGATGGCGATGTTCGCCGCCCTCAGTTTTGTGGTACTTTGGCTGAAAATCCCCATTGGGGACCAATTCGTCCACCCGGGCAACGCCGTGTGTATTCTGGCCGCGCTTCTTTTGGGCGGAGTGCCGGGAGGAATCGCCGGCGCCGTCGGCATGGGGATGTTCGATCTCTTCTTTTATATCACCTCCGCGCCGAAAACCCTGGTCCTCAAATTTGTGATGGGGCTGACGGCGGGGCTGATCTTCCGCTTCGGAAAAAAGCACCCTCAAAGCTCTCCTCTGGCCGGTTTGGGGATCTTTTCGGCCATATCCCTCTTGTCCGGGCTGGGGGCACTGCTTTTCTGCCTGATGGGGGAGGAGAAAGACTGGGTTTGGTTTCTCCCGAGTCTGTTTCTGCTGATCCTGGGGGGGACGCTGGCCGTGGTTCTGGTCCTCTCGCTGTGTGGCAAAAAGCTCGGCCGTGAGCTGCAATACGCGCTCCTGGCCGCCTCGGCCGGGGTCGCGGTCAATGTGGCGGGAGAATTCCTTTGGAAAGTCGTGGAAAATCTGGTGGTCGGCATGACGATTGACGCGGCCGTGGTCGCGGCGGTTTTAAAGATTCCCGCTACGTTTCTCAACGGATGTTTTACCGTGTTTCTTGCGGTGCTCCTGTATTTTCCGGTGCGCTCGGCTTTGCAGAAAGCCAGGCTCGGATCCATGCTGGCCTGAGTGGGAACAGGCAGAAGGCCCCGCCCTTGGGCGGGGCCTTCTATTCCGCGTGCCGGATTACCTGAACACGCTTGCTGTCAAGGTATCTCCGGGTATACACGACAATCGGATCGACGAATACCGCAATCCTCCGGCAAGATTCACTTGCAGGGGGATTCTTTATTTAGCGATTATAAAATTCTCTGCATAGGCGGAATCTTCTTGACAAATTTTAAAATGGAACCGGCTGATATTCAAACGGATTCGGAGCAAACTGGCCATGATAAAATTCAAGAAAGATGCGGCGGCATTCTTCTTTTGAGCAGAGCTTATGGACGAGATGAGTCCCGTTAACTTCTAGTCCCAATTGCAATTCTACCTGGTCAGCTTGCATGCACGCTTGCACAAAACGCACGTTTTGCTTTGGGACGGGTGCTGTTAACGTGACAAATTGTTTCGGGGGAAATAAACATATCGTCCAAATAATTGCCGATATCGGCATCACTAAATTTTTCGATTTTTCCGTTTTGATTTTCCAGAGTAAAGCGGTTTTGCCGTTTCACTTTTTGAAAATCGGCATCGCGATTGCCGTTTAAATAGGCTTTCAAGCCTTTGGAGGTAAGCGCTTCGCCGGTCAAGTCGATGGCCACTCCCGTAAGAGCGAAAACAAACCCAATGGAACAAATCACCATTTCCGTGCTCAAATCAAGAATATCCTGGTTTCCTAACAAAACGCCCGCAGCGACCATAACCAATCCGATTACGGCGATGATTCCGCCTGTCAGCAGCAGATGGTAGCTTCTTGTTTTTTGTGCTTTGCATTTTTTCTTAAATTCATTTCGTGTCATATTTTTACCCGCTCATCTTTTTTGGCAGACAACCCTACAATTTCCTCCATCTCGGCAAGGGAAATCGGCTTGACCACAACATGATCTGCATCATACCTGCGGATTTTTTTGCCATCCACATACGAAAAAAACTGTTCGTATGGTATTTCACCGATCCCGGCGTTTCTGGTTGTAGAATAAAAACACATTTCGTAATTTTCACAGGTTAAGGGTTCGTTTGTTTTGGAATTGACAGCGCCGAACGGTACACGCCCCTTGAGAGGGAAAATACTCAGCGTATTTTCTGTTATGACATATCGTCCCACAACGGTATGATCCACCATGAAAAATCGGGGTTTTGCGTAATAAGCGTCTATCGATTGCTTTTTATGCATCCAGTCCCGAAAAGCGTCAACACCCCCCTCTTTAAAAAGCTCTGCCTCCATTTTCCCGATCACCAAAGGCCAGAAGGCAGAGAAAAGAGTGAGATTTCCGCTTTCTCCGTTGCAGATATCCTCGGCCATTTTGCGCAAAGCATTTGCGTTAAATTCACGCATCCTGGAAAGACCTCTTTGAAAATCAGACGGCTCTACTGTTTCGCCGTCCACCTCCAGTTCGCATTTCCAACGGTTTACAATGCGCCCCACACATTGATAAAAGTCGTGCAGCTCTTCGTTTGAGGTCGGATTTAAAAGCCGCAGGGCAATCTCATTCGGGAGGCTGCGGGACTGTCTCAGGCATACGTAGCCGCACGGGCGGGTATTTCA
>USDZ01000096.1 GCA_900553525.1 uncultured Oscillospiraceae bacterium | reverse complement strand
GTCCGTCGCCGCCTGAGCCCAGCCCGGTTTGTCCATCAGTCCCGTCACCCGGCCGTCTTCCCCCACATCCACCAGCGCGTGTTCCCGGGGATCACCGATACGGGTCACCACCAGAGTGGCGGCGGCGCCGGCGGCCTTGTGAAACGCCAGGGCTGCCGTCAGATCGACATCGGTCAGAATTTCACCGCTAATGACTAAAATCGTCTCCCCGCTGTCGGCGAGGGAAAGCATCGATCGTTGCATCCCCCCCGCCGAGCCGTCTTCCCTATCCGTCCGTCGGTAAGCAAGGCTCATGCCCCGGTATTGATCCCCAAACTCCTTTTCAACCACGGTAGGCAGATAACGGGTGCAGATTCGGACGTTCCGAATCCCGTTGCGTTCCAGGAGATCCAGCGTATAGGCCATGAGCGGCCGCCCACACAGCCGGATCATAGGCTTTGGTATATCGCAGGTCAGAGGACGGAGCGCTTCCTCCTCTCCATTCGCCAACACAATTGCCTTCAGCCAGTTACTCATAAGCGAAGCATCCTTTCGTCGCCGGGTCAAAATCGCCGTGCGCAGGGGGAAAACAGGGGTGTCGCTTCTACTTTGCGACGGCACCCATAGTATGGACCGGAAAAAGATGGTTTATTTCTTGCTCATCGGGGATTTTTTGGTATAATAGAATGCGATCGGAAAATACTGTTTAGACAAGGTTGAGCGACATGAAACAGATCGAATTATTTACGGATGGCGCTTGCTCTGGAAATCCCGGCCCGGGCGGATGGGGAGCGATCCTGCGTTACGGCGGGCGGGAAAAGGAACTGTCCGGCGGCGCCCCTCAGACCACCAACAACCGCATGGAACTGACAGCCGTGATTGAGGGCCTGGCGGCCCTGAAAGAATCTTGTGACGTAACGATTGTCAGCGACTCCCGCTATGTTGTAGACGGCATTGAAAAAGGCTGGGCCAAATCATGGAAGCGCAACGGCTGGCGCAAAGCCGACAAAAAGCCGGCGCTCAACGCTGATCTGTGGGACAAACTCCTCACGTTGCTCGAATTCCATCGGGTAACTTTTCGTTGGGTTCACGGCCATCAGGGGCATCCGGAGAACGAACGGTGTGACCAAATGGCGGTCATGGAAAGCCAAAAATTTGCCCGGTAACCGTCAGGGTATATCTAAATCGGATTCTATCCATAAATTTCCGCAGATATTCTTGCAAATATCGTCAGTTTGGCATATTGCAATATACACCAAAAAGGTATATATTATAACTGCCCTGGAACAGGCGCTTTTCCGCGTTCCAAAGGTAAAGAGAAGAAAGACGGTGTGTGTTATGGAACGGTTTATATATGCGGACAACGCGGCGACTACCCGAATGCTGCCTGAAGTTTTGGACAGCATGATGCCGTATTTAACGGAAGAATACGGGAATCCCTCCTCGCTCTACAGTTTCGGGCAGGCAGCCCGCGGTGCGGTCACAGAGGCCCGCCGCACCATCGCCGCTTGTCTCGGCTGCCGGGAGGACGAGGTCTATTTCACGTCGGGCGGAAGCGAAGCGGACAACTGGGCGATCAAAATGACCGCCCGCATGATGGCGAAGAAGGGAAAAAAGCATCTGATTTCCACCGCGTTCGAGCATCACGCTGTTCTCCACGCCCTGGATTCCCTCAAAGAAGACGGTTTCGAAATCACCCTTCTGCCGGTACATGAAAACGGTGTCGTGCGAGTGGAGGATGTACGCGATGCTCTGCGGGAGGATACGGCCCTCGTAACGGTCATGTTTGCGAATAACGAGATCGGCACTATACAGCCAGTGGCGGAAATCGCCGCACTGTGCAGGGACAGGGGCGTGCTTTTCCATACCGATGCCGTTCAGGCGGTCGGCCATGTGCCGGTGGATTTTGCAGGCATGGGGATCGACATGCTCTCCCTCTCGGCTCACAAGTTTCACGGCCCGCGCGGCATCGGATGCCTGCTCCTGCGCAAAGGAATCCGGCTTCCCAATCTTATCGACGGCGGCGCCCAGGAACGCGGAAGGCGGGCCGGTACGGAAAACACCGTCGGCATTGTCGGTATGGCCACGGCTATGCAGATCGCCTGCAGCCGGATAGAGGATAAAACGCCCCGTATTACCGCCCTGCGGGATCGACTTATTGACGGCCTGCTGCGAAGCGTACCCCGCTGCCGCCTTAACGGGGACCGGGAGAAAAGGCTTCCCGGAAACGTCAATATCAGCTTTGAGGGCGTGGAGGGCGAAAGCCTCCTGCTGATGCTCGACATGAAAGGAATCTGCGCTTCCTCCGGCTCGGCCTGTACCTCCGGTTCTCTGGATCCGAGCCATGTGCTTTTGGCCATCGGACTCATCCATGAAGTGGCGCACGGATCCCTGCGACTGACCCTGAGCGAGGATAACACCGACGAAGAGGTGGATTATATCCTCGAGACTATTCCGGCGGTGGTCTCCCGCCTGCGGGACATGTCCCCGCTCTGGGAACGGATGATGAAGGAAAACCGCGACGGACAACCCGCCGTTTGATAGGAAAGGACTGACGAATTATGGCAGCGTTTTACAGTGAAAAAGTCATGGATCACTTCTCCAACCCCCGCAATGTTGGCGAACTTGAAGACGCCAACGGTATCGGCGAGGTGGGTAACGCCAAATGCGGCGACATCATGAAAATGTACATCCGGGTGGAAGACGGCCGGATCGTGGACGTGAAATTTAAAACCTTCGGCTGCGGTTCCGCCATTGCCACCAGCTCCATGGCCACCGAAATGATCAAGGGCAAAACCATTGAGGAGGCCTTGAAGCTGTCCAATAAAGCGGTGGTCGAGGCGCTTGACGGCCTGCCGGCCCACAAAATCCATTGCTCCGTCCTGGCGGAGCAGTCGATCAAAATGGCGATCGCGGATTATTATCGCCGTCAGGGAATCGATCCCGAGCCTATCGTAGGGCCTCTTCCCGATCCGGAGGAGCTCGAAGCCTGTCATATACACGGTTAAGCCGACGCCCCGGCTTTGTCCCGCAGGGAAGGAAACCGATTTCCTTTCCTGCGTTTCTTATTGCAATTTTCAGGGCTTCCGGAGTATAATAGGCGGAGCGAACGGCCGTGTCTCTGAAGACCAATAGAAAGGAATGCATCCTCATGCCGAAAATCGGAATCAGCAGTTACTGCCTGGCCGGCCCCTTGGAAAAGGGAGAGATGGATCTTCTCGAGGTGATGCAGTGGGCGAAGGACAGCGGGGCGGAGCATGTGGAACTCGTACCCATCGGATATACCTTGTTGGATAACGAGGACCTGTGCCGCCGGGTTTTGGAAAAATCCCGGGAGCTGTCTCTTCCTCTTTCCAACTACGCTATTTCCGCGGATGTCCTGAAACGGGATCCGGAGGAACGCCGGGCGGAAATCCGGAGAATTCAGGCGCATGTCGATGTCGCCGCACGTTTGAGGATTCCGCTCATGCGGCACGATATCGCCTCTTCCGCCCGACCGAGGGAAACCAACACCCCGGCCGATTTTGAAAAAGAATTCTTTATGATGGTGGAGGCCGCCGCCGAGGTCGCGGATTATGCCGCGCGTTACGGCATCACCACCATGGTGGAGAATCACGGTTTTTTTGTCAATGGGTCGGATCGGATCATTCGATTGGTCGAGGCGGTAAACCGTCCCAACTTTAAAATGTGCCTGGATACCGGCAATCTCCTGTGCATGGATGAGCCGCCCGAAACGAGCATCTGGAAATGTATGCCGTATGCCGCTATGATTCATATCAAAGATTTTTATGTCCGTAAAAAGGAACAGCTTTCCGGACTTAACGGTCCATTCGACTGCAAGGCCGAGGGCTGGTTTGAATCCCTGGGCGGGAGGATGCTGAGAGGCGCCGTCCTGGGCCAAGGGGACATCGACACGGCGGCCGTCGTCGAGGCTATCCGGGACGGCGGTTATGAGGGCTGTGTTTCCCTGGAGTTCGAGGGAATTGAAGACAGCCGCCGGGGTACGTATACCGGCCTTCAGACCGCGAAAAACCTCTTTGCAGAGAACTGAAGTTTCAAGACGATTTTAGGAGTGTCCGCTTTGGAATCTTCCATTCTGTCTTCCGGGAGCTGGGATCTCCGGGAACTCCGCCGCGGCTTTGTCGACACCATTCCTCTCGGGATCGGGGTCACCATCTACGGTCTGGTATACGGTATGTTAGGGCGGCAGGGACTGCTTCCCTTTTGGATAATTCCGGCCATGTCTCTCATCGTATTCGCCGGTTCTTCCCAGATACTGGCGGTCCAGATGATGATTTCCGGCGCATCCCCTTTCTCGGTAATCACCACCGTGCTGGTAGTAAATCTGCGCCATGTGGTCATGTCGGCCGATATGTCTGTTCATGTCCGGGAGGATTCCGCCGGGAAAAAAGCCCTGGCCGCCTTCTTTTTGACGGATGAGGCTTATGCGGTCAGTTACGCCCATTTCCAGCGGGAAAAAGGCTCGGTTTCTTACATACTTGGATGCGGATTGGATATCTATCTGTTCTGGGCCTTGTCGGGGGTCGCAGGCTACTGGTTCGGCAATCTGGTTCCGCCCCTTCTGGAACCGGCATTCGAATTCGCGATGGCGGCGGCTTTTTTGTCCATGCTGGTTCCCGTTGTCCGAAACTGGCCGGTACTCACCGCCGTTCTCGTTTCGGCCGTCACCGCCATATGCGGCTCCCTTTGGCTGCCTGGAAAATGGTATATTCTCCTCTCCGCCCTGACCGGCAGCGCCGCCGGTTTTCTACTGGAAGAAATCCGAAATAAACCCCATCCGTCACCCGATCCCCGCTAATACTGGCGGCCCATCCGGAAAGGACAGGTTATCACCATGAATACCTCTCAACTGATGCTGACGCTTCTCGGATGCGGGTTGGCGACCTATCTGACCCGTATGCCGGCTCTGGTATTCTCCGGAAAATGGAAAATACCGGATAAGGCGCGGCGGTTTATGGCCTATATCGGTCCGTCTATCCTCACCGCTCTGATTGTGCCCGAAGTTCTGATCGGCGAGGCAGGCTTCGATCCCAATCCTTTTACCAATCTCTATATCCTCCCGGCCGCCGTCGTTGTCTTCGTTTCACTTCTCTGGAAAAAAGCCCTGCCCGCCATTCTATCCGGCATCGCCGCGGCGTTTGTGCTTTCCCTGGTGATATAGCATTTATAAAGCGGACCACATATTCCCCGGCCAATTTTATACAGACGCGGTTTTAAAAGAATTCGCGGGCGCCAAAATCCACAGTGCGATATGGATGTTTTCAAAAAGCAGTAGTTGTTGTGATTGTGACCGCCGCTTTTTCAAGGAGGATTCAAGATGTTTTTTGACAAATTTCGACAAAATTGCTATAAGATGATGTATCTTGTTACAATAAAGCCTATTTGAAAACAGGTCATTTAGCGGAGCGGTATATTTATAATGGTATAGGATGTTTAAACAACTGGGGGTAAATACAATGTCAAAGTACCCGCAATTTAGTGTGTCTTTCAACATAGGGCCTACAAACAAAGAAAGAATTGATGCTTATGAAACATATCATAGAGCTTTCAAAGCAAAAAAACTTTCAGAAAGTACACCACCAGACTGTGATGATATCCATATTATGATGGATATATATGGTCTTGAAATTTTGATTGGTCCGGGTAACGTAGCCGGAACCGGATTTGAGAACACCTTAAGCTGTGAAATCCGTTTTGATAAAGAGGACGATTTTCATCAAGCGTATGATGAAATAAGCAAGGATGCTCAAAGCCATTCGATTGAAGGTCCATATCCATGGGCAACACTGTTAGGTCTTGTAGTTGATAAGTTTGGTATCGGCTGGGCTCTTTATTATAACGAATAAAAAACCTACAAAACAGGCTTTTAGCTAAGTTAAAGTATTATTGTTCTATCAAATGATGGCACCTTAAAATATATTTGTTCGCAGCCTCCATACAGACAGGAGAATAGGTGTTTCCCTCATTCTTGACCTGATGTCAGCTTTCTTCAATGCGGAGTTGGTCTTGCAGGGCTTCCTGCACCTGCCGCACCATAGATTTCTGTTTCATTTTGCGCCTCTCTGGAAAAGAGCGCACTTCACCCTCTAATTTTGTTGGGCAAGTTGGCGAGATTTTTTAGGCAGCTTCCCGGTGCTGTTTTCCCGATTTCATGGGCTTTTTCAAATTTTTAGAAGGCCGTCGAGGCCTTCTAAAAATTTCACTCCACTGCCGTTGGCAGTTCCGTTTACCCGGCGATTTTCTCAAAATCTCCGGGTAATTGTTCTGCCCATGTTCGCTCCACGGTACGCCGCTCCCGTGGTTCCCCGTGTCGCTCGTCTCTCCCGCCGGACGCGGGAGAGAGACACAGCCTTTTCGGGTCTGCTATGCTGACTGTAAACCAAAAGTTCATTTCCGGACTCTATGCATGTCGAGCTGGGCCATGACCAGGCCATAATAAATACCCTTTTTCCGCATCAGTTCGTTGTGGGATCCCACCTCGGCAACACGATGCTTATCGATGACCACGATCCGGTCGGCTTCCCGCAGGGTCGAGAGGCGGTGCGCGATGGCAAAGGTCGTCCGCCCCTTGATTAAGCGGCCCAGCGCTTCCTGAATCTGGTATTCGGTCTCGGTGTCCAAGCTGCTCGTCGCCTCATCCAGAATCAGCAGGCGCGGGTTATGC
>USDZ01000095.1 GCA_900553525.1 uncultured Oscillospiraceae bacterium | reverse complement strand
CCCCCGCTGTCACATGCAGGCTCAGGTTTTGAGCCAATATCCGGCCTCCAGCCTCCAGAAACGGCTGTTCCCAGTCCAGAATCCGTTTCCCTCTCGGTGCCGGCGGGCAGTTGCCAAATGTCAGCTGGATCGCTTCCTCCACACTTGGAATTTCCTCGAAATCTTCTTTTTGCCGTTCGATCCGTTTTTCCTGGGATTTCAGCGCATGAATCTTTTTCTTGAGCAGCCGCCCGCCTCCTGGATTGGCTCTCGTGATGGTCTCCTGTTGATGCTCGACTTTGCTGTAAATCTGCCGCCAGCGGGCCTGCTGATTTTCATAATCGGCACGCTGTTTGCGGGCGATTTGTTCCTGTTTATTCAGCCGCCCCAAACGGGCCTCGACATATTCCCGGTATCCCATTCGTTCCACCGTACAGCGGCACTCGTGTTTTTTCTTGATCTGCTCCAAATGGACAATAACATTGGCGGTGTTTTCTAATAATGTCTCGTCGTGGGACACGTATAGTACCGGCTGCGGAATCTCTCGAACAAACGCCTCAAGCCAGATCAGGGTCTCCAAATCCAAATCGTTTGTCGGCTCATCGAACAGAAACAGATCCGGATGTTCCGCCAGTAGACGGACAAGGCGAACTTTGACCTTTTCTCCCCCGGACAAGACTGAAAAAGGCCGCTCACTCGTCCATAATTCCATGTCGCCATGTATCTTCCACAAGGGTATGGGCAACCCTCCATAGAGGTCAATCCCCTTCAGAAAATCCGAAACCCGTGTTTCCCCCGGTATGTCATTTTCCTGGGAGAAGAAACCGACTGTGCCCGATATGCGGCGGATTCCCTTGCAATCCGCATAGGATTCGACCCGATCCGGATCCGCTATCCATTGCAGCAAAGTGCTTTTCCCGTTTCCTTCTTCGCCGATCAATGCCACTTTATCCCCGGGATTGATGGTCAGATGAAATCCCTCCACGATTTTTCGTCCGTCTTTTTTGAGTGCAATGTCCACATGGTTCAGTTGAAACATGTCTATCCCTCCTATTCGATCCGCACATGAAAAAACGGCTCTTTCGCCGCAGCGAAAGAGCCGTTTGCACACGTCGGTAAAAGCGGAACGGTTTAAAGTCCCCTTTTAAATGCGCGCAGACACTTATCCACTGCTAAAGCTAAAGTAAGCTGTCTGCGCACAGAAATCCCTCCGTTCTTTGGAATGGACCTAGCATAGCACAAAGCCCCGCAAAATGTCAAGACCTAAAACTTTGTAGCCAACAACCGTCCGTAAGCCCGCATCTCTTCCAACGCCACCTCGTCCGGCACCCAATTCACCCTCCGGCCTTCATCCACCACATCGAAACCGGCGTCCTGCAACTCTTTGTTCAGCAAGGAAAGGGCTTCGCCGCTCCATCCGTAGCTGCCGAAAGCGGCCGCCTTTTTGTTCTTGAACTTGGCCCCCTTGATCAATTCCAAAATACCGGCGATTGCATACAGATACCCGTTGTTGACCGTCGGAGAGCCCATCACAACGGCCTTGGAGCGGAACACCTCGGTAACAATGTCGGTTTTGTCGCTTTTAGATGCGTTGAAAAGCTTAACCGTAACCTGCGGATCGGCTTCCTTGATCCCCTCGGCGATGGTTTCCGCCATTCTTCTGGTGGAGTTCCACATGGTGTCGTAAACAATGCTAACTTGGTTCTCCTGATAATTTTCGGCCCATTTCAAATACTGTTCCACGATCTGTTCGGGATGATCCCGCCAGATCAGGCCGTGGCTCGGGCAAATCATGTCGATCTTCAGATTCATCCCGAGAATCTCATTGACCTTGCGTTTGACCATGGGACTGAACGGCGCGAGGATATTGGCGTAATATTTGGTGGCTTCTTCATACAACGCGCCCTTGTCGACCATGTCGTTGTACAGAGATTCGCTGGCAAAATGCTGACCAAAGCCGTCATTGCTGAAGAGGATGTTTTCCCCGCTCATATAGCTGAACATGGTATCCGGCCAGTGAAGCATGGGCGCCTCAATGAAGGTGAGTTTCGACTCCCCAAGATCGAGCGTATCCCCTGTCTTCACCGGAACGTAATTCCAATCCTGATGATAATGACCCCTCAGGATCTTGACTCCGTTGGCCGTGCAGTAAATCGGCGTATCCGGGATCTCCCGCATCAGTGCCGTCAACGCCCCGCTGTGATCCACCTCGTTGTGCTGCATAACGATCGCGTCGATCTCCTTGAGATCGATTTCCCGTTTCAGATTATCCACAAATTCATGGTCGAAGGGCAGCCAAACCGTATCAATCAGGACCGTTTTTTTATCCCGAACCAGATAAGCGTTATAGGAAGATCCGCGATGGGTGGAAAATTCATCCCCATGGAACCGTTTGAGTTCCCAGTCGATTTTGCCGATCCAAGAGACCTTTTCCGTCAATTTTCTCGCCATAGAGCGACCATCCTTTCTGTTCCAATTCTTCTATAGTATAACACGCTTTCCCTGAAAAATCATGGACAATTTTTAAATTATACTAATTTTGTATGAATTACGGTTTTTCAGAACAACAGATTGTGAAAAAATAGACAATATGACAGGAATAGGATACGAGCAACCAACACCGAACCAAGTTTCACGATGATGTGCGACGGCGTTCCACAGGATACCGAGAGGGAAAACAGCGCCCCACGGCCGAATCGATCCGCCGCGGGGCGCTGTTCGTTTTTCTAGATGTCCTTCGTGTATCGGCTCTGGTTTGACCGGAGTAACGCCTTATAAAAATCCGTCAGTGTGGTAATTCCTCACCGCTGTCATCGGCTTTCTCCTGTTCCGCCGATCCCGTGGAAGATGACGGCTCGGAATCGGAAACTCCAGACGTCTCAGAAGCGCCGGAGACCGGCGTAAAAAGACTGGTCTCGGAAGCATCCGGCACGTCCCGCCCTTCCATAAGGGCTTTGAACTGCTCCCCGTCGAGTTTCTCATTCTGGAACAGATATTGCGCAACCGCATGAAGCTTATCGATATGAGTGGAGAGGATCTCACGAGTTTTGTCATAGCATCCGGTGATGATGGCGTTGATCTCTTCGTCGATCTCCGCCGCGACCTCCTCCGAATAGTTCCGGGTATGGCCAAAATCACGGCCCAGGAACACCTCGTTCGATTCGGAAGATCCAAAAACAATCGGACCAAGTTTGTCGCTCATACCGTATTTGGTGACCATCTTCCGGGCGGTATCGGTAGCGCGTTCAATATCGTTACTCGCGCCTGTGGAAATATCGTCGAGTACAAGCGCCTCGGCCACTCGACCGCCAAGGAGAACTTGAATATCTTCAAGCATCTCTTTTTTAGCCCGGTATGACTTGTCATGTTCCGGCAGGCTCATGGTGTAGCCACCCGCCATTCCACGCGGAATCACCGAAATCTGATGAACCGGATCCTGCGTCGGGCAATAATAGGTAACGACCGCATGGCCCGCCTCATGATAAGCCGTCAGATTCTTTTCCTTATCGGTGATAACATGGCTGCGTTTTTCCGTACCCATGACCACCTTGATCGTCGCCTCTTCAATTTCGGGCATGGTGATGGAGTGCAGATTTTTGCGCGCCGCCAAAAGGGCCGCCTCGTTCAGCAAATTTTCCAGATCTGCGCCGGTAAAACCGGCCGTGGATTTGGCGATAACCGACAGCTCTACATCGGGGGCGAGCGGTTTGCCGCGCGCATGGACTTTGAGAATCTCCTCCCGTCCTTTGATATCCGGATAGTTGACGACGATCTGGCGGTCAAACCGGCCCGGACGCATCAGAGCCGGATCCAGAATATCCGGACGGTTGGTCGCGGCAATCATGATGACACCCTCGTTCGCACCGAAGCCGTCCATCTCGACGAGCAACTGGTTGAGCGTCTGTTCCCGTTCGTCATGTCCTCCGCCAAGTCCCGCTCCGCGTTGACGTCCGACGGCGTCAATCTCGTCGATGAAGATGATGCAGGGCGAATTCTTCTTCGCTTGATCGAACAGATCCCGGACACGGGACGCACCGACACCGACATACATCTCCACAAAATCGGAACCCGAAATCGAGAAGAAGGGAACGCCCGCCTCTCCCGCCACTGCGCGGGCGAGCAGGGTTTTACCGGTTCCGGGAGGGCCTACTAGCAACACGCCCTTCGGCACTCGGGCACCGAGTTCCTTGAACTTCTTGGGAGAACGCAGAAAATCGACAATCTCCCGCAGTTCCTCTTTTTCCTCGTCCGCGCCAGCCACATCGGCAAAAGTGGTCTTGCGCTTCTCATCGACCGGCTGCTTGATCCGCGCCTTGCCGAATCCCATCGCTTTACCGCCGCCGTCCATAGAAGACAGGGAACGCCGCATCATCACAAACATTGCCACAAAGAACACGATGATCAGCAAAGACGGAATGAGGTTGACAAACCAGGGCATCTGGCTGGGCGGCTGGAAATCGTATCGAAGGCCGTTTGCCTCCACCGACTCTTTAATGCTCTCCCAAAACAGCCCGATGTCGGGAACGCTATATTTGACGATATCGTCCTTTTCATCCAGCTTGTTGTCTTTATTGCGGTCCTCTCGGATCTCTTCCTTGAGGGTGATGGTCAGGTTACCGCTTCCCAAGTCCAGATCGAATTCCGAAACCTGGTCGTTGGTGAAGTACGCGACGTAATCGGAGTATACCTTATCGGACTTTGGACTGCCTCCGGACATAAACAGCCAGGCGATCACAATGACCAGCAAGGGAAGCCCGATAAACAGCCCCAGGTTCCGCAAGGATTTTCCGAAATCGTTGTTGTTGGATTCCAAATTCTCTCAACTCCTTATGCATGGGATGAACGCTATGCCTGGTAAACCTCGGGCTTCAAAACACCGATATAAGGCAGATTGCGGTATCGTTCCGCATAATCCAGCCCATAACCGACAATAAACTTATCCGGGACCACCGCTCCGACATAATCGGGATGGATCTCCACCCGGCGGCGCTCCGGCTTATCTAGGAATGTACACAACCGGATGCTCGCCGGCTTTCTAGCCGACAGCGTCCGAACCAGGAAAGACAGTGTCACGCCGGAATCCAGGATATCCTCCACGACCAAGAGATCCTTGCCCTCCAAAGAACAATCCAAATCCTTCAGGATTCGTACCTCTCCCGAACTGGCCGTGCCGTTGCCATAACTGGACACGGACAGAAAATCAATGGAACAAGGGATGGTTACCGCGCGCATCAAATCAGCCATAAATAAAAGCGAACCCTTGAGCACACTGACCATAAAAAGGTTCTTCCCTACATAATCTTCACTGATTTGCCTGCCCATATTCCGAACAATGGAGGCAATTTTTTCTTCCGAAAACAGGATTTCGTCAATGTCGTCCCGCATGCCTCTCACGTCGGTTTTTCATCCCTTTCACCCGAATTCGATTCTTCCGCCAACTCCTCCAATACGAGAAGGCGCTTGGTATCCAAACCGGCCGCTGCACGAACGTCGCATCCGAATCCGGGAACAAGAAGGATCCCGGCATCGTCGCAAAGTATGGGAATGCGGTCCCGTGCCTCGGGGGAAATCCGCGCTTCATTGAACAGCTTTTTCAACGATTTTCCTCCGTGCCTCCCAACCGGGTGATAGGCATCTCCCGGATTTCGCCGTCGAATACTCAAGCTGCCCACTATTTTATCATAGTCGAAGCTATTTTTTAATAATTTTCTGTGAATTTTCCCTTCCTTGTCAAGTCCGTCAGAAGAACGCAAAAAAATGCGATATTTTTTATCTATAATGTGCACGGACATCCCTGGATAAATCGAAATTGGTTCCCACTGGACATCTCTGTCCTCATCCTCCCGAAAAAAACGCAGCAACGAAACGGTCACCGCCGCCTGTACCTTTCCCGGCAGACTGCATCCTCCGGTATCGTCGAGCATCTCTTCCAGCCGCGTGACATGCCGCTCTTCGCAAAAGCTTCCCGCCATTTCGGCTGCCATTCGAAGAGCCTGCGCCTTGACAGGAGGGCTTAAACTCTGCAGAGCCCTCCGTTTATAGGTATCCGGCGCCGTTCGTGCTGCATCCAGTGTCTCTTTCGCCAATTGATCCAGCCATTCGGCCACCTGACCCATTCGGTGCATCAGACGGCCGGCCGTCTCTTCAAAGCGGGGATTTAGCGCCCGTAATTCTGGAATCACGCACTTTCGAATGCGATTGCGCGCATACCGCACATCGGTGTTCGTACTGTCGGATTGATAATGCAACTCCTGATTCCGACAATAGTCTTCGATCTCACGGCGTGTACAGGCCAACAAAGGCCGGATGATCTGTCCACGGATTTCAGGAATCCCGGTCAACCCGCGTACACCGCATCCCCGCGTCAGATGGAGCAGAAGCGTCTCGATATTGTCGCTCAAGGTATGGGCGGTGGCCACTGGACAATCGCCGTTTGCCGCCGACACCTCGTCAAACACGGCATATCGGACCATCCGCCCGGTTTCTTCAATTCCCTTTTGGGCCTCGCGCGCCAGAAAGGCGACATTCCGGTGGTACACCTGGAGCGGCACCTGCCAATCCCGGCATAAAGTCCGCACAAACTCTTCATCCCGGCGGGACTCCTCTCCTCTTAGCTCATGGTTGACATGCACCGCCGCAATCTCCCGCAGCGAGAGCCGGTTCTGTAGTTGCAGCATCACATGCAACAACGTCACCGAATC
>USDZ01000094.1 GCA_900553525.1 uncultured Oscillospiraceae bacterium | reverse complement strand
GCCCGAGCGGTGTGCTGCGCCCCGGAAAATCCCAGGGCCCTGCCCGGCAAAGAGCTAGCCGCGGCTTTTCGAGAGGCCGGGGTGGAGGCGGTATCCGAGGAAAATCCGGAGAGAGCGTTCACCCTGGCAAAGGAAGCAGCGGGCGAAGGGCCCCTGCTGGTAGGGGGGTCCTTCTTTCTCGCGTCGGCTGTTCGACCTTATTTCACAAAAAGATAGAGAAACCGCCCGAATCCCGGTTCAGTTCCTGAAATTCGACGGCGGGATTCTCATGCATCGCAGGAGACAAGCCCTTATCATGGAAACATGACGGGGGCTTGTTTTTTTGCGGGAGTTTTGCCCGCTGTTCCCGGACATTCAACAGGCAGGAGGAATCGGCATGGTGATTCGCATGGATGCATCACCTTCCGGCGTGACGATATGGCTTTCCGGTGAACTGGACCATCATGCGGCCCGGTCTCTGCGGGATCAGATCGACGGCGCCGTGGACCGTACCGGCGCTAAACGGCTTCGGCTGGATTTTGAGGGCGTAAGTTTTATGGACAGTTCGGGCATCGGCCTGATTATGGGGCGGTACCGGCTCATGCAACTCGCCGGCGGTCAACTGTACGTTACAGGCGCGTCGGATCGGATCCGAAAGATTATGCGGCTGGCGGGTCTCGACCGGCTGAACATCTTAGAGGAGGTCGGTACGAATGACGGCAGACAGAAGGAGGATACGCATGAAGCCCATCAATGAGATGAAGGTGACATTTCCCAGCCGTTCTGCAAACGAGGGGTTCGCCCGCGCGGTTGTGGCGTCCTTTCTATCCCAACTCGATCCCGCTGTAGATGAACTCAGCGACCTGCGCACCGCCGTGTCCGAGGCGGTGACCAATTGCATCGTACACGCCTACCGCGATACCATCGGGGATATCACCGTACAGATGAGGCTGTATGAAAACGGGCGGGCGGTCGTCAAGGTCCGGGATCGCGGCTGTGGAATCGAGAATGTGGAACAGGCGATGGAACCGTTGTTCACGACAGGAGGTGATGACCGTTCCGGACTCGGTTTCTCCGTCATGGAGAGCTTTACTGATCGCCTGAAAGTGACCTCCCGCAAGGGCAAGGGAACCGTGGTGACTCTGGAAAAATACATAGTGCTGCGGGAACGGCAGGCGAAGCTGCCTTGACTGGACGGGAACAGCGGATATGCGACAATATCGGGCTGGTACACACCTGCGCTCGCCGGTTTATGGGGCGGGGCATCGAATACGACGATCTGTTCCAATCCGGCTGTATGGGATTGGTCAAGGCTGCGGACGGTTTCGATGAAGCGCGCGGGCTTAAATTCTCCACCTATGCGGTTCCGGTGATCCTGGGCGAAATCCGCCGCCTGTTTCGGGATGGGGGCACCGTTAAGGTGAGCCGTTCCCTCAAGGAACTCTCCCTGCGGGCTTCGAGGGAACGGGATGCCTTTACCGCCCGCGAGGGCCGGGAACCCACTGTCGGGGAACTGGCCGATCTGCTTGGGGTGGAGCGGGAACAGGCGGTCGAAGCGCTCGGTGCGTCTATGCCAGCCCTGTCTTTGACCAGATCGGGGGACGATGACGACGGAGAGGAGATCGATCTGCCGGTCACACCGCCGGAGGAGGCCGTCACCGACCGTCTGGCGCTCCAGCAGGTACTTGGGGAATTGGAACCCCGGGACCGGGCTCTGATTGTTTTGCGGTACCTCAATCGTCACACTCAGCAGGCCACTGCCGAGAAACTCGGCATGACCCAAGTGCAGGTTTCCCGCCGCGAACGGGTCATCTTGCAGGAGATGCGCAAGCGACTGACCGGATAGCGGAGGCCCCGCAGGTGCGCTGTGCCCAGCGGAGAATCATGACAGGATTTAAATGAAGGAAAGCAAACTCTTTCCTACGGGTGAAGGATCTATCATAATGAAAACGGCGGAAGCGTACGCTTCCGCCGTTTTCATCTCACTTGCAACTGAGGCGGTCAGTCTTGACGGATCGACCGCACAAAAATCCCGAGGTTAGTTCACAGTCGCATAAATTTCATATCCGGTTTGGTTTTCCGCCCCATAATAGACCCAAACGTCGTCATAGGACGGCACTTCGATGCGTACGGCATATCGGACAGAGCCGAGGCTGGAGTTTGCCCCCGCGTCCACGACCGCAATCAGATCCCCTTCTGTGACAGCCTCGACGGATGCGGCATTGCCGCAGATCCGGATATTGCGGATAACCTGCTGGGGCACGGAAATGGAACGGTTGGCGGAGAGATTCTGAAAGACCACATCCTGTTCGGTCATCAAGGACATGTCCAGCGTTTTGCTGGTATACTCGCCGATATCCAGTGTGATCGTAACTTCACTGACGTTTTCCAGCACCGTGACGCCCGCAGGAATATTGAGCGAAACCACGCGGACAGCATCCTCGGGCGTCAGATGATCAAAATCAATGGCGCCGAGGTTTGCCAGGGATTCCGCCGCACTGTCTACCGACTCCTGCGGTCCCACCAGGGTAATGGAGGAAACCGATAAGGTGACGAGGTTCGGCTTAGATGCAATGGCAGGCGGCACATGGAGCAGATCGTATGTGAATTCCACTCGTCTTTGAACAAGGACCGGGACTGTGACATTGACCGTCTCAGACTGCAATGGTTCTTCCGTCGAAACATCGAAAAGCTGACAGCCGTTGAGATCCACTTCGTTTCCGTCGGCATCCAGCGCTACCAGTCTGGCTGCGTAGACCTGTACCGAGCGGATCGGCTCGTCCGCCTCCACCCGGGCGACGATGGAGGCCACCTGGCTCACGGTGCTTCGGGGGCCTTCCAATCGGAGTGAGCCGCTTTGAATATTTGTTCTATCCAATATAGGCTCTCCCAGTTGCTGCGAAGCCGGATCCTCCACCTGTACCGAGGAGATATCCATCCGCACCGGCAGCTCCACGGTGTCCCAGTAGTCACACTGTACAGTGATGGTGGAGGGAGAATAGCCGGTGATTTCAAAGTCTGCGTTTCGATTGGTTTTGGACACCGAGATGTTGAGAATGGCCGGGCCGGCTCCCAATATAAGTTTGGTTTCCGCATTGACCAAAATATCTTCGCTGCCCAGGTAATCGGTTACCGAACGGGGGCCGCTGACCGTCACCTCGACCGTCAGGTCAGGGGTCTCGATGACGCGGATGCCGTTGTTTTCTGCATAGGTATCGGTCAAGTCGATGGTGACCTCTTTTTTGAGGGTCGTGGTCTTGATGTTGGCGGGTCCGTTGACCACCAAGGCCCAGACGACAACGGCGGTCACCAGGGAGAAGGCCATCATCAGTTTATCGTTATGCATGAGAGAGTTCAGCGTTGTTTTCTTTTTCATTTGGACTTCCACCTCCGGAACAGCCCAAACTTCCGGGGCTCTCCATCCTTATTGCCACGGGACTTGTCCCACAGGATGCCGTTTTCCAGCGCAACCTTGAGGGCCTCCGGGCTGTAGTTGCGCTTGAGTTCCCCTGAAAGCGCCATCGAAACCGTCCCGGTCTCTTCCGAGACGATGACCACGATGGCGTCTGAATTTTCACTCATGCCGAGTCCCGCTCGATGACGCGTTCCCAACTCGCGGCTGATCTGCATATTATCGGACAAGGGCAGGATGCATCCGGCCGCATGCACGCGGCCGTCCCGGATTATCATGGCGCCGTCGTGCAGAGGCGCCTTATTGAAGAAGATATTGCCGATTAGTTCGGGAGTCGGATCAGCATCCACGATGGTGCCGGTTTTGATAATTTCCCCCAGCTTCGTGGAACGTTCAAACACGATCAACGCGCCCATTTTTTGACGTTGGAGGGTTGAGACGGCTCCGCAGACAGCCGAAATCGCTCTCTGCCAGCCCTGGACATACCGTTCGTTTTCCTCGTCGCTTCCTCCGAAAATGTTGAGTTTTCCGATACGGGAGTGTCCCGCCTGTTCAAGCGCGCGCCGAATTTCAGGCTGAAAAATCACCACCAACACGATCAACGCGTTGTCGAAGACAATTTTAAGCAGATATTTTAAGGTGGTCAGTTGCAGGAGATACGCCATGCCGTACGCGATCCCGAGAAGGCATAGGCCTTTGAGAAGCTGTTCCGCTCGGGAATCGCGCACCAATTTGATCAGGCTGTATATGGCAAAAGCCACCAGCAAAATGTCCAGTGTATCGATCAGATAATTGTAAGATGAAAAAAACCTCACAATATGGTTCCAAACATCGGCGAAAAAGTCCCCCATGCGCCTCACCACGCTTTCCCAACGCCCACAGAGCGCCTAATCGCTTCTATTTTACCATACTGTGTGATTATTGCAATGACTTTCTTGCGATTTCCCGGAGAAGATACGCAGTTTTCTCGATCTGCGCATCGTTGGTGAACGCAGAGGGGGCCAGGCGGACCGTGCCATCCGGCGCCGTCCCCCATTGCCGATGGGCGCTTGGAGCGCAATGCAGGCCCGGACGAACGGCGATGCCCATGCGGTCCAGAAGCGCCCCTGTCTCCTCGCTCGACTGTCCGTCGACGCGAATCGAAAGCACCGGCGCGGTCTCTTGTATCCGCGGCCGGGGGGTGTACAGCCGGATGCCTGGCGTGCTGTCCAGCCTGTCGTGAAGCATAGCCATCAGGCGGATTTCGTGACGGCTGATCCGGTCGATGCCCAATCCCATCACCCATTCCATTCCCGCCCGCAGGCCGCAGATGCCGGGCGTATTGAGCGTGCCGCTTTCAAACCGGTCGGGCAATTCGTCCGGTTGGTCGAGAAGCAGGGATTGGCTGCCTGTTCCCCCCTCCATCCAGGTGGGCAAAGGGGTATCGGGACCGCAGAGCAGCATGCCGGTTCCCATCGGGCCATATAGCCCTTTATGACCCGGCACACACAAATAGTCAATATGGTCCGCCGTCATGTCGATGGGCAAGACGCCCGCGCTCTGGGCGGCATCAACGACAAACAGAAGGCCCAAGCGATGGGCCAGCTCGCCGATTCGCCGAATGGGAAGACGGCAGCCGAATACATTGGACGCGTGGGTACAGACGATGGCCTTGGTTCGGGGCGTGACGCAGCGGCGGAAATTGCGGACCGTTTCATCCGGATTCCCCGGGACGACCAAAGCCGTAGAATACACCGGCTCGCTGGAAGACAAAGCGTTGAGCGGGCGCATGACCGCGTTGTGTTCCAGACTGGAAACCACAACGTGACCTCCATGGCGCAGCAGCCCCTTGAGTACAATATTGAGCGCCATCGTACAGTTCATGGTAAATACCACATGGGCAGGATTCTCCAAATGAAAAAACCGGGCGGCGGTTTCCCGGCAACGATAAATTTCCCGGGAGGCCGCCATCCCCATGGCGTGTCCGCCCCTCCCGGGATTGGCACCGTAAATGTTCAGCGCCTGCTGCACCGCTTCTCGGACACATACGGGTTTTGGCCATGTGGTGGCCGCATTATCGAGGTATATCATGTGAGCCCGCCTCCCGCCGCCCGCGGACGCGAATGCCGGCGCTTTGTAAAATCTGTTCCGCTCTATCGACGTTTCCGCTGGTGAGTATGCTATAGCCACAGCCGTTGTTTCCTTGTGCATCAACGGCGCGTTGAACATGAGCTGTAAACCCATGGCGCTCCAGGAGCGCCTTGCCCCGCATCGCGTTGGTGACGGAGCTGACATGCAATATCCATTCCATGGCGTGATCCCTACCTTTCTCGAAGCGGCATAGGCCCTGGCATCTGCCGCTTTATCCTACCGTTCTGGACACGGCCGTACACCTACTGCCAATATATGCGGTGGGATGGCGGGGGGAAACAACATTCCGGAAACGTTCTCACAACCATTGAGAATCACCGGTTTTTTACTTGATAAGTCGGCAAAACGGGAGGCGGCGCAAACCCTTTAGCTTGCGTTGCCTCCTGTCGTATAGGGCCTGCGCCGGATCGGGCGAATCGGTGGGGTACGGCTCCGGATCGGCAGGGAATGATATGAAACCGACGGGGGAATCTATTTCTCGCCGTCGGTTTCGGAGCTCAGGCAATATTCGATCATACTGACAACAACATTGTTGAAACTGGTTTCATTCTCTTCAGCGATTTGGTTCACTTTTTCGATGAGGGTATTGGATAGATACAAGGTTTTATAACTTGAGGGTACTTTCTTCTTATTTTTCATAAACGAATAAGGCATTCGAGTAGCCCTCCTTTTTTCTTTTAGTATAAAACAAGTGTTAAGAAAATCATAAATCAGAAATTTACATTGTATTTTTACCATATATTTTTTATAATAATCGGCAAGGGAGGAAGATTCTATGTTAAAATGTGACAATCAATATTGTATTTACCAAGACGAAGGCGTTTGCCTATTCCAAACCATTGCGGTGAATGAATACGGTATGTGTGCCCACTGCCGGCTGCTGGATATCGACGAGGAGGAATTGAAAGCGCGGAAGGAAATTCAGTTACGGGCTCTTTACTGTCGGGAATCCACCCCTGGCCTCTCCTAATGCGGCTGTAGAGACAAAACATTTGGATGTTTGGACAGCGAGCGCCCGGAATCGGTGTCGATCTGCATGAAAGGCTGCTTTCGTTCATAGACATGGAACAGTGAACGAAAGGAGGCGCCTTGGATGCTGACAAGCGAACTGCGGGCCAAACTGGCGGAGTATCGGGAATTACAGATGAAAATTTCGGAACTCAAGGAGGCCATGAAAGAGGCGGAGGAGGCGATCAAAACCCATATGGGTGACCGGGAAGAACTGCTGGTGGACGGGC
>USDZ01000093.1 GCA_900553525.1 uncultured Oscillospiraceae bacterium | reverse complement strand
CCTGTATAAATGCTTTTCCCTGGCGGGCCAGCTTGTAGCACAGCATTTCCCGGAACATCCCAAACCCCGCCTCCTTTACGGCGCTCCCGGCCTGAATCAGCGTGTCCGTCATCGCACCCAGATCGTCGCCCCTCACACATACGGCATCCCAGGCGTTGGCTATCCGTCGGGATTCCTTGTGGAGGAAGTCTCTGCGCTGATTGGCGATGTGCTCATGAAGCAGGCGGTATTTCAGTACGGCTTCCTCATAATTTTTCGAGCCAGGCTGCATTCGGTTCAGACGCCGCTGAAGATGCACCAGCTTTTCCTGGGACTGTTTCAGCCAGCGGGGTGGATCAGCCCTGTTGCCCTGGTCGTCCACATAAAAGTGGCGCAGGGAATATTTCAGCCCCAGGGTGCGCTCCGGAACGGGAAGGACCGGCTCCGGCGACTGTACCAGGCTTTCATACAGGACATAAGCGTAATAGCGGCCCGTCCGGGCCTTTTCCACTGTGACGCGCTTGAGTTTCCACCCGTTTTGCGGGCGGCGTGGAAAGACGGCCCGAATCATTCCTGCCTTGGTCATGCGGATGCCGTCCCGCGTGGTATAAATGGTCGGGCCGGAAGTAAACACATGATTGCAGGCGGTGAAGGAGTCCCGGTCATCTTTTTTTCGCTTAAAATTGGGATGCCCAAAAGCCTCCGGGTTTTGAAAAAATAAACGGAACGCCCGGGACAACTGGTTGTGCTCCTGAATGAGTGCCTGATTATCCACTTCTTTTAGAAAAGGGGCTCCCTTTTTGTATTTTGCCGGGGTAGGGATGAAGTGGACGCCAGTCTCCAAATAAAACCGCTGCTGGTCAGCCAGCATCTGGTTCCAGAGATAGCGGCAGCAGCCAAAGGTCTTTTCAAAAAGTTCTGCTTGCTCTGAGGTTGGATACAGGCGCAGCTTGAGGACATTATATTGTTTTTCTCTGGATGACATCGTGGCCGCCCGCCTCCAAATCCATGCTTTGCTTTTGGCTGCTTACAGAAATGTGTACCTTTCTGTAAGCCCCCAATTTTCAAAATCTTTTTCAAAAAACTCTTAACATGACGAGGATTTGGACGATAAGGATAATGTATAGAGACAGCAGGCAGCTTCACAGAAAGGTACACCTTTTTGTGAAGCTGCCTGCTGTTCAACGTTTCGTGTTTTCGTACCGTTCCGCCCGGTAACGGAAGGTAGCCAACGGCATTCCGCACTCCTTCGCGGCGGCGGTCCCTGTGAGTGCCCCGCTTTTCCATTGCAGATAGGTGCTCAGGTAGTTATCGGGCAGCGGCTTTGGCGGCCGGCCGAACCGTACCCCTCGGGCCTTGGCAGCCGCAATTCCCTCCGCTTGACGCTGACGGATATTGGCACGTTCATTTTCGGCGACAAAGGAGAGTACTTGCAGCACAATATCGCTCAAAAACGTGCCCATCAGATCCTTCCCCTGTCGGGTATCCAGCAGAGGCATGTCCAGTACCACAATGTCAACGCTTTTTTCTTTGGTCAATATTCTCCATTGCTCTAAAATCTCGCCATAATTGCGGCCCAGGCGGTCAATGCTCTTAATGTAGAGCAGATCGTCTTTTTTCAATTTCCGCAGAAGCCTCTTGTACTGCGGCCGCTCAAAATCCTTGCCGGACTGCTTATCTATAAATGTGTTCTCCTCCGGCACCTGTACTTCCCGCAGGGAAATGAGCTGTCGCTCCTCGTTCTGTTCCCTGCTGCTGACCCGGATATAGCCGTAAACCTGCCCGTTCAAGGCAGCACCTCCTTGCTGATAGAAATGATCTTGGAATAGTGCACCATAAGAAAAGGCAGGGTTGCAAGTACCTGTTCCAGCTAAAAAGCCGTGGGCGAAGTCCCACGGCTTCCTATAAGATATTTGGACTTGTTTGTTTCATTGCAGGCTGACTGTGGACATGCTTGGATTTTTGTATCCTAGGGCTTGTTTGAAAAATGTCAACATGCCCAATCGACGGGCCTTTTGACCGCTGGACGGCGCAATTTTTCCTTGAAATCCGTCAGGATTCCTGCGAAAAAATTGCTTGCCAGTGGCCCAAAATTCCTCGCCGCTGGGCACATCGCCAATTTTCAAACAGGCCCTAAGCCTTTGCATCGTTTTCTGGTGCGCCCTGTGCGCATGAGGTTTTATGCGGAATTTAAAAAACATGCAAATTTTCTTCACGCTTTATACATAATTTGCGGTTATTCTATGTACCGTTAAAAGAAATGAACCCGTCAAAGGAGTGACCAGTTATGTATAACAATGACTATAACAGACCCCCTGAGGAGCGGGAGCCCATAGAGACCGAGCATTTTCACGTTTGGGACGCTGAGTCCCCCAAGCCCCCCAGGAAAAAGAGCGGGGCGGCCAGGTTTGTGGCCCTGGGCCTTTGCTGTGCCCTGGTGGGCGGCCTGGTCGGCGGCGGCGGCGTACTGGCCGCCAGCCATCTGAGCGGAGGAAAGACCACCATCTACCAGGGTACCTCCCCCAACAGCATCGTATCCCTGGCCCATGTGGACGGACAGACCGTCCTCTCACCCGAGCAGATCTACGCCGCCAACCTGGGCGCGACGGTGGGCGTCAACGGCAATGTGGATACCAATGTGTTCGGCTATACGGTGAAGAACGCCGTATCCGGCTCCGGCTTCGTCATCGGCAGCAACGGCAGCTCCAGCTACATCCTGACCAATTATCACGTCATCGACGGCGTCAGCGACATCAAGGTGTTTTTCTCCGACGGCAAGAGCTATGACGCCACCCTGGTGGGCGGTGAAAAGGAGAACGACATCGCCGTGCTGAAAATCGACGTGGGCAACCTCCAGACGGTCACCCTGGGCGATTCCGACCAGCTCAACGTGGGCGAGGACGTGTACGCCATCGGCAACCCCCTGGGCGAGCTGACCTTTACCTTCACCGGGGGCTATGTCTCCGCCAAGGACCGCTCCGTCACCATGAGCGATGGAACGGTAATGAACATGCTCCAGACCGACACCGCCATCAACTCCGGCAACTCCGGCGGCCCCCTGTTCAACGAGTACGGCCAGGTGATCGGCATCGTCTCCGCCAAGCTGTCCAGCAGCTCCAACTCCGAGGCTTCGGTGGAGGGCCTGGGCTTTGCCATCCCGATCAACGACGTGAAGGATATGGTTACCTCCATCATTGAGCACGGCTACGTCACCGGCAAACCCAACGTGGGCATTCTGATGAAGGACGTGCCCCAGGAGGCCCAGCAGTACGGCGTTCCCGCCGGCTCGGAGGTGCTGGCTGTCCTGGACGGCTCCGGCGCCGGCAAGGCCGGACTCCAGGCGGGCGATATTATCACCGCTGTCAACGGCACCGCAGTGTCGGGCAGCGAGGCCCTCAAAGCCGCCGTCCAGGACTGTAAGGCGGGCGATAAGGTGACCTTCTCCGTTTACCGGGACGGGGACACAGTGGAGCTTGAGATCACCCTGGATGAGGATAACCAGACCACCCAGGAGGCTATGGAGCAGCTCCAGAAGGATTATCAGGAGCAGCAGGCCCAGCAGGAACAGCAGCAGCCCCAGCAGAATGGCGGCTATTTTCCCTGGCCCTTTGGCTGGTAAGACGTCAGAATTTAGATAAATGGATGATAGAAGCAGCGGCGCACGGATATCCGTGCGCCGCTGCTTTTTAGGTGACTCCCCGGTACTTTTTGCGGGTTGCGATACCGCCCCGGATATGCCGTTCCGCTTTATTTTCGTCCAGCACCTGCTTGACCTGGAGGTAAAGGGGCTTGTTAAAGGCGGGCAGACGCTCGCTTAGGTCCTTGTGGACCGTGGATTTGCTGATGCCGAACCTCTGGGCCGCGCTGCGCACCGTCGCTTTGTTCTCTATGATGTAAAGCGCCAGCTGGCAGGCGCGCTCCTCGATGTTCCCTTTCAAACAGCAACACTCCCCGCAATGATTCTCACGGGGCATGTATATGCGTCGGAGCGGGGAGATATGTTGCGCGCAGTTACGTCTGCATGTTTCCGGAAGGTCTGGCGCAGGGCATGCAACTGGCGCGTTCGACGATATGGTAGGGCAAGCTAATTTTAACGGGCAGTTGGTGACCGCCATTGATTCGGTCGGCTAGGGTACGGACTGCCATCTTGCCCATTTCATCCAAAGGGACGTGTATGCTGCTTATTTTGGGCTGGACATAGCGGACGTTTGGAATGTCGTTAATTCCAATAATGGAAATTTCGTCAGGAACCTGAACGCCCAACTCCTTGCAGGCCCGAAGCGCGCCGATAGCGGTCATATCATTGGCGCAGATGACGGCTGTAATGTTGCGGTTCTGGCTGAGAAGCTGCTTCATACCCTGAAGACCGCCGTCCATGGAGAGCGTATTGATTTGAACCAGATGCTCCGGACAAGGGGGCAGGCCGCATAGGCGGAGCCCTTCTAAATAGCCACGGTAGCGTCCCTCCTGCTCTGCTCCAATAAAAGCGATATTCCGATGATTCCGGTCATAAAAATAGCGTACGGTATCCCGAACGGCAAAAAAACAATCACAGAGTACCTGGTCACATTCAGCCTCCAGATTATTGAGGCCAACATAGACAATATTGCGGAATCGTTTTTTCATGGAGGTGAGGAGCGAGGGCTGAAACCGTCCCACAATGATCAGGTTGTCTGAGTCACAGCCACCGGACTGGCGTGCTGCCGCCGGAGTTTGAAATTCCAGCATGGAATAGGTGTATTTCAGTACAAAGTTGCTTTGAAATGCTTCCTGCTCAATACTGGAGATAATGCGGGGGAAAAAGGGGTCATCCCGTACCTCCCCGGGGGAACAGGCAATTAATCCGTAGATAGACTGCATAACCGGGGTGGGCTGTAAAGCATGCCGGAGCTCGCGTGCGACTGGATTGGGGACATACCCGGTTTTTCGAACAATGTTCCAGATGCGCTCCTGTACCTGAGCGCTGGCCGCTTTGGTGTTTGGCTGGTTTAAAACACGGGAGACAGTGGAGATGGAAACGCCCGCTTCTTTCGCAATTTCTTTGAGTGTCATGATACGCCTCCCTGTTTAAATAATTTGTTATTATTTTAACACAAATTTTGAGTAAAACAAGAGATACACTTAAGAAATTTTATGAACTCTCGTGCCAAGTGGCAAGATATTTGTAAAATTTTTTACATTCTGTGCAATATGTAAAAGGTATACTACTCCATATTGTATTAAATCAATAAAATTAGCACAAAAAACAATCGATTGCTTAAAAATTGGTGCCAAAGTTTGAGTAATATTGTTGAAGTTAATAATATAGTGTGTTAATATCTTGGTGTAATTTAGTAATATTATATAGTGATAAAAAGTATTAGGAATAAACTTAACTTTTCTTAAAGCAAATTTGCGTAAATTAGAAGAGGTGATTTTATGAAACTGGAATTTGAGTACGGGCAGGGCCTGGTGGGCGCGGAGCTGCCCGACAGCACGGACATCTTCATCCCCGGGGAGACGGTAGCGGATCCGCCCTGTCTGCCCCAGGACTGGGACAGCCTGTACGCCGCTACCCTGGCGTCCATCCGCAACCCCATCGGCATGCCCCCGCTGAAGGAGCTGGCCGGGCCGGGCAAGTCGGTGGTCATCGTCATCCCGGACATTGTCAAGGGGGGCAACCAGCCCACCAGCCACCGGAAGGTGGCCATCCGTGCCTGCCTGGACGAGCTGTACGCCGCCGGGGTGGAGCAGAAGGACGTGCTGCTGCTGTTCTCCAACGGCCTGCACCCCCGGGCCACCGTGGCCGAGATGCAGACCATCCTGGGCCCTGAACTGTTCGGCGAGTTCTACCCCACCGGCCAGATCACCAGCCACGACAGCGAGGACTACGACCACCTGGTGGACCTGGGCTACACCGCCCAGGGGGACCACGTGATCATGAACAAGTACGTCTATGACGCGGACGTGGCGGTGCTCATCGGGCACACCCAGGGCAACCCCTACGGCGGCTACTCCGGCGGCTACAAGCACTGCGCCACCGGCATCTCCCACTGGCGGAGCATCTCCGCCCACCACGTGCCCCAGGTGATGCACCGGCAGGACTTCGTGCCCGTGTCCACCAACAGCGAGATGCGGCACAAGTTCGACCAGCAGGGCATGCGGATGGAGGAGAAGATGGGCAAGAAATTCTTCTGCTGCGACGCCGTGCTGGACACCAAGAGCCGCCAGATCGAGATCAACTCCGGCTGGGCCAGGGAGATGCAGCCCGTGTCCTGGAAGACGGCGGACAAGCGCACCTACGTCCACTGGGCGGAGAAGAAGTACGACATCATCGTGTTCGGCATGCCCACCAACTTCCACTACGGCAACGGCATGGGCACCAACCCCATCCAGATGATGCAGGCCCTGTCCGCCCAGGTCATCCGCCACAGGCGCATCATGAGCGACCGGTGCGTGTTCATCGTGTCCTCCATCTGCGACGGCTACTTCCACGACGAGCGCTGGCCCTACCTGCGGGAGCTGTACGACCTGTTCCAGCACGACTACATGAACATCCTCCCCGACATGAACCGGTACGGCGAGTACTTCGCCACCAAGGAGGAGTACATCCGCAAGTACCGCTTCGCCAACGCCTTCCACCCCTTCCACGGCTTCTCCATGATGAGCTGCGGCCACCTGGCCGAGGAGCACACCAGCGCCATCTACATCGTGGGCGCCCGGGAGCCGGGCATCGCCCGCGGCATGGGCCTCAAGACCCGCGCCACCTTCGAGGAGGCCCTGGCCGACGCCATGCGCAAATATACCGGCCC